>NZ_CP132340.1 GCF_030944405.1 Janthinobacterium sp. J1-1 | reverse complement strand
TGTGAGTCCCTATTAATCATGGTCCATATCCCATACCAGGTGAGCGTCGACAAGCAGGGAATAGTACGCACGGGCCGCCGCTACCTTCGTTGTCAGAGCGCTTTGCGCCGCGGTTGCCGCTTGCCGACGCGAGGTCAGGAGCGCCTGCAAGTCCGCCTCACCAAGCGTGTAAGCGCGCTGCAGGAGTTGACTGTTTTCGCGCATGGCTTCGGCACTGCTTTCAGCGATTTGCCAGCTTTCGTAGGCACCGTTCGCTGACGCCAGAGTCGCACTGATGATGGCGTCGAGCTCTCGTTTCTTCAGCTCGTGCTCTTGGTACGATACTTCCGCTGCGTGTACCGACCGGTCTGCGCGGCCTCTGCGGATAGTTCCAGGAATAGGGATGCTCAACATTACGCCAGTCAATCGCTCCCGTCCCCCAACTTCAGAAGCAGTGAACACCCCTACTGTTGGGTCGGGAATTCTGTCAGCGCGAGCGCGAGCGGTATTGGCCTTGGCCTTGGATAGCAAAGCCTCGCTAATTTTTAGCTCATCGCTCTGGTCGATAATTCGTGCGCGAAGTTGTCCAGGTTCAGTGTCAAGCGGCACTGCCTCAGGTACTGCTGAGAAGCGCCGTGGCATGTCAGGAAAGCGGGAATTTAGGCGTGCCCAAGCGACGTTCGCAGCAGTCTTTGCGTCGCTCGCAGCTCGCTGTTGCTCGCCAAGTTCGGCGCGTGCAATTCCCGCATCGAGCTTTGCCGCATCACCTGCTTTGACCCGTTTTTCGACAGCGTTGAAGTTGTCCGTCGCCGCTTTGACCTGGCTTGTTGCAAGCAACGCGTTTTGCTCAGCCTCGGTCCAGTTCAACCACAGGTCGAGCAGTGTGCGTGCTGTTTCGTGCAGGGCTTCGCCATATCTCGCTTCGCCCTCGTCGAGGGTGGCAGCAGCGATGTCACGGTCGGCCCGCGCTTTTTGAGGTAGGCGAAGTGTGCGTTCAAGCCCGACGTTCCATTCGTTGTAGCGAACACTAGGTTCGACGCGACGCCGCTGCGTAGTCGCTTTCGCAGTCCATTCATACGGCGAAGCACGCGTAAGCAGGGCGTCTTGTTGTGCGACCTGGCGGGTACCACGGGCAGCAGCAACTTCTGGGTCCCGGTCAATCAACGGTCTGACGATTTCAGTGGGCAATAAGCCTGGCGTAGGCGGCTGGGCTGCGTTGACGCTGCCGGCGACCAACGCTAGAAATAACCAATATTTCATCGAAATTCTCCTGCTTCGGTCACTGGCGACATCCAATATTTCAAACCGGTTCCGGCAAGTGCGCTGTTCAACTGAGCGACTACTTCGGCGCGCGTTGCGTGCAAGAGCAGTGCCTCGATTCGAGTCATTCGCGCCATGCCAAGAACTTGTTCGGTCGCGTTCAGCGCCGAGTGCTCAAGTCCGTGCGCGGAAGCTGCACTGCTCGTAAAGAATAAAATTTCAGGCATCGTCAGTAAGGTGTCGAGCACCTGCTCTGCGAGTGGGGGAGGGCAAAGTATCGTCAGGCAAAGTTCAGCCATGAGTAGTCTCCGGCTTCGCAACTGCAAAGCGCAAGTAAAGGATTGGTAGCAACATGAGCGTTAGAGCTGTAGCTGTAATCAGGCCTCCGATAACAACGATGGCCAAGGGGCGTTGAATTTCAGAGCCTGGACCCGTTGCGAACAGAAGCGGAATAAGACCGAACGCAGTGATGGAGGCAGTCATCATGACCGGGCGCAGACGTCGACGAGCCCCTTGGACAACGACATCCGCAAGTGCCATTCCGGTGCTCTGTAGCTGGTTGAAATAGCTCACCAGGACAATTCCGTTCAGGACGGTAATGCCCAACAGCGCAATGAATCCTACTGACGCAGGCACAGACAGGTACTCTCCAGTCACCCAAAGGGCGATGATTCCGCCCACGAGCGCGAACGGGATGATGCTCAGGATGAGAAGGGCTTGTCTAACTGAGCGGAAGGTTGAAAACAGCACGATGAAAATCAGCCCTAATGCGACTGGAATCACAATCGCGAGTCGGCTAGCGGCGCGCTGTTGGTTCTCGAACTGGCCACCCCAGGTAATCCTGTAGCCCGTTGGGAGGGTCAGCTTTTTAGCGACGCCAGCTTTGGCTTCCTCTACAAAGCCAACTAGGTCACGTCCACTAACGTTCGCAATCACGACGCTATATCTGCTTCCCATCTCGCGGTCGATTTTCACTGGGCCAGCAGCGCGTTCGAGTGTGGCTATGGCGGAGAGCGGGACTGTACTTCCGTCTTTGCCTGTGATGCGGATGGCGCCGAACTGAGTCGGTGACAGACGTACCGATTCGTCAGCACGGACGATAATTGGAGTGCGCCTGTTGCCTTCGATTGCACTGCCGGCTTGCTGCCCCTCGATTTGTACTCGGAGGCTGTCCTGGATTTCCTCAACGGACAAGCCCAGGCGGCCGGCCTGTAATCGGTCGACGACGACGCGCAAATATTGCACGCCATCGTTCTGAACGGTGTAGACGTCCTGGTTGCCGCGCACTGTCTTAAGCACCTCTTCGACTTGGCTTGCGTAGCGATTCAGTTGGTTGAGGTCAGGGCCGAAAACCTTCACAGCGATATCGCCGCGAACGCCAATAATCATCTCTGACACACGCATTTCGATGGGTTGTGTGAAGCTGTACTTGACACCCGGCAGCTCATCCAACACCTTGCGTACTTCATCCATCAGCGCTTCCTTACTCTTCATCCGCCACTGGTCGCGAGGTTTGAGTAGTAAGTACGTATCGGTCTGATTTAGCCCCATCGGGTCCAGTCCAATCTCGTCAGAACCCGCGCGGGCGTTGATACCGATAATTTCCGGTATGGCTTTCATCAAGGCCTGATGGATTTTCAAGTCGAGCGCTGCACTTTGCTCGAGGCTCACTGAGGGAAGCTTCTCGATGCCGACGATGAGGTCACCTTCGTCCATGGTAGGCATGAAGGTTTTGCCTACCTGTGTGTAGACCCCTGCTGCCACGAGCAACATCACTACTGCACCTATCGCAACGATGCGCTGACGGCGCATCGTCCACTCAAGTACTGGACCGTAAGCTGCAAGGAGCTTGCGTGGGAGCCAAGGTTCGTTATGAGCGACGTTTTTCAGAAGGTACGAAGCAAGCACCGGGATGATGGTGAACGACAGGAGCAACGAGCCGGCGAGGGCAAACACAATGGCCAGTGCAACCGGAGAGAAGAACTTTCCTTCCAGGTCCTGGAGAGTCAGCAGAGGTAAGAACACAGTGATGATGATGAGGATGCCAGACGTTACTGGCACAGCGACTTCGCTCACTGCTCGGTAGATGATGTGTAAGCGTGGGAGCTTACCTTTGGATGGGTCATCAGCCATGCGCTGAACAATATTCTCGACGACGACAACAGCAGCATCGACCAACATACCAATGGCAATCGCGAGTCCGCCCAAGCTCATCAAGTTCGCGGACATGTTAAACATGCGCATCAAGATAAATGTGACCAACGCAGCCATTGGCAGAACCATGGCGACGGTAAATGCGGCCCTTGCGTTCCCTAAAAATAAGACTAACAAAACGATGACGATGATGGTCGCTTCCAAAAGCGCGGATGAGACTGCACCGACTGCGTTGGACACCAGGTTGGCTCGGTCATAGAACACGTTGATTGCCACACCTTTTGGTAACGTCGGCTTGAGTTCCTCTAGCTTTTTACGTACACCTTCGACAACCTGCTGCGCGTTAGCGCCCGCTAACCCTAAAACGAGGCCTTGGACCGCTTCGCTCTTGCCACTTTGTGTGACAACGCCGTAGCGGGTCATGGTGCCAATCCGTACCTCCGCCACAGCGCCAATCCTTACTGGAACTCCGTCCTTCACAGTCACCACGACCGAGCGCAAGTCATCAAGGCTTGTGATGCTGCCTTCGCTGCGCACCAGGAGGACTTCATCTCCCTCACCGAGACGCCCGGCACCATCATTGCGATTGTTCGAGGATATGGCTTCCTTCAGCTGCGTGAGAGTGATGCCGCTAGCAGCCATCGCTGGCTCATTGGGCACTACTTCGAAGGCGCGAACTACACCACCCAAGGAGTTGACATCCGCAACCCCGGGAACCGTGCGTAACGCAGGGCGTATCACCCAGTCGAGTAAGCTGCGGCGCTCAGCCAGCGACATGCTCTCGCTCTCAACTGTGAACATGTACATCTCGCCCAGTGGCGTCGTGATAGGCGCCATGCCGCCGCTGATACCTGCGGGTAGACTTTCCGAAATGCCCGCAAGGCGCTCGCTTACCTGCTGCCGTGCCCAGTAGCGGTCGGTCCCATCCTGGAAATCGATAGTCACATCGGCTAAACCGTACTTGGTCACCGAGCGCAAAATCTTGGTGTTTGGTATGCCGAGCATTTCTACTTCAATAGGCACGGCAATGCGATTTTCGACCTCTTCCGGTGTCATACCGGGTGCCTTCATAATGACCTTGACCTGTGTGCTCGAAACGTCCGGGAACGCGTCAATAGGCAGCTGCGTGAAGGCATACCAGCCGGCACCGGCGACCATCAAAGTGGCCAGAAGCACGAACAGGCGCTGCGAGAGGCAGGCCTGAATCAGACGGGATAGCATCAATCGCCTCCCTTTTCGCCAAGCCAGGAGCCTTTGAGCGCGATGACTCCGGACACTGCAATTTTTTCGCCCGCGCGAAGGCTCCCGCTAACGCGCACCCGCTGACCGGCGCTGCTGAGTACTTTTACCGGACGGGCCTCGAAAGCTGCTCCATTACGAACAAACACATAGGCGTCTTGGTTGTCATGGGCTACAGCGGAGAGAGGGATATCCCAAGAGCCACTCGTTGCTGGCAAAGGAAATTGGACGGTAACCAGCTCACCCGGACGAAGACCGCTCGTACCCGCGTCGATAGAAGCCCGGATAACGACCGTCTGGCTGCCCGTCGCCACGATTGGGCTGATGCTTGTCACAGTAGCAGTGCCCGGGCGGCCTTGGAGTGTCAATTTGCTGCCAGTTCGCCATGCGGCGGCTTGGGCTGTCGGCGCCTGGATTTCCAACGCCAAGCGGTCTACTTGGGCTACGTGAATTAGGGCGACAGACGGTTCAACTCGCTGGCCTGGCTTGACATCAACACTCACCACGGTACCCGCACTCTGAGCCGACAGCGTGATGGCATCTTCCAGTTTGCCAGTAGCAATGACGCGCTCAATTTGTGGGCCTGCCATACCGCTAAAGCGAAGCGCCGCTTTGGCCTGGCGCAGCGCCGCTTCATTTTCCGAGAAGCTCGCCTGTGCTTCTTCGAGACGCCGGCGCGCAATAATGCCTTCATCAAACAGCGCTTTCTCGCGCAGGGAAGCTTTTCGAGCGAGATTTGTGCGGCTTGCGGCCTGGAGCAGTTGCAACTGAAGAGGCCCAAGTTCTGGACTGCTAATGCGAACCAAAGCGGTTCCTTGGCGGACCGTCTGGTTCGGCTGTACGAGTACTTGAGTCGCCAATCCCGATAGTGGCGTGCTGACTATCTGCTCTCGGTTGGGAGGTACGCTCACTTGCGCAGGAAGCGACAACATGACTGGTTGAGCCCCCGATTGAAGAGGAGCAGTTTCAATACTCAAGGCCTTCATCTGCTGGTCAGTAACCGTAAACTTGGCCTGTCGCTCTGCCGCGTAAGAGTTAGCGTGAAACGCCAATGCAACTGGCAACAACCGCAGTAGGAGCGTGACTTTTGGTCTCATAAATTTCTCGATATGACGAATTGGACATGCGGACGCAACGCGGCGTCAGCCGTCAAGGTAGATGCTAGAAAAGGGAAGGGCGCAACCAAGCGATGGGACGATGTAATCGTCCACAAACGCCTTATTCAGACTGTTCTACAGAGAGGACTACTTAAGAGCTCTCGGAAAAACGGACGGATTTAGGCTGCAAGTACGGTGAGGCGAGGTGGCTTAAACGGCTGGTCTAACGCTGGACGCGGAAGCGCCTGCGGAGGGAAGTGCAGGGAGATAGAGCTAACTTCAATTTCAACGCGAAGCGCGTTGCCTGGAACGCCGGTAATGAACTGAATGTGTTCCGCGGCGTGAAGTGCGTTGTGTTGAACCGACGTCAGACTGTCATCGTCGGTGGTGTCGTTAGACACCAGTTCATGATGGTCGTGGTCCGCAGCTAACTGGACAACATCGTCATGCATCAAGCCATGAGTCACTGACTTGTTAGTGAGGCTCCATAGGCCCATGTTCGCCAGAAATATGACGAGCAAGATGAGCGCGAGCGGATTGCGGAACTTCAACATGGTGCGACTCTACCACGAAGGTTCGCGTTCGGGAAGATGATGCAAAGTGCTCTTGTGGTTTCGGTGCTTAGGCACATCGCCCACGTCCTAGAGCCCAAGGTAAGTGACGATTTCAGCCCACCTGCAGCTAAGCGTGTGGAGTCCCGTGCCATCCTGCCGCGCGTATGCGCGAAGCTACTTGCTTTGTGGCTGGGTCGCATGGTCGTGCCGATGATGGATGTCCGGATAGTGCTCATGAGAGTGCGTAAGGGGCTCGTGAACATGGTGATGCGAGTGCGGCGCATTTATGTCGACGTCTGCATCGTGTTCGTGCTCATGATGGGTGTCGTGGTCATGAACGTGCTCGTGTTCGAACATCGTATGTTCATGTGCATGCCCATGCGACTCTGTCAGATGCAGCCAGAGGCCAATACCCATGAGCACAGCTGCAGTCCAAAAAGCGATGCCTGGACGTTCCCCAAACATGACCAAGGAAATCAAGGCGCCAGCAAAAGGTGCTGCGGAAAAATATGCGCCGGCTCGCGCGGTGCCAAGATGGCGAAGGGCCAAGACGAAGAGCACCAGGCTAATCCCATAGCCACATAATCCGACCGTTGCTGCGGTCAAAACAGTTGTCAGCTCAGGCAGTTGCTGGCCAAGCGAGAACGCAATGACCAGGTTGACGGTACCCGCAGTTAGTCCTTTAAGGCATGCAATTTGGACGGGGTCGCTAGCGGAAACTTTACGAGTCAAGTTGTTATCAATCGCCCAGCACAGGCAGGCCGCTACGATAGCTAGTGGCCCCCATGGAATACCGAATTCTGGTCGCTCGCTCCAAGAGAGCAGTGCCCCGGCCGCGACTATGAACACCATGCCGACGAAAATTCGCCGGTCAAAATTTTCTTTGAATACGAACCACGCTAGCATCGCTGTCAACACGCCTTCAAGGTTGAGGAGGAGTGAAGCTGATGATGCTGGTGTATTGACCAGCCCGACCATTAGGAGAACCGGTCCCGCTATGCCGCCGGACAAAATTGCGCCTGCGAGCCAGGGAATGTCACCTTTTGGGACGAGAGCCGGAGTGCTGTCGCGCACCAACACAGGTCTTAGTGCGAACCAGGTCGCCAAGCCTAGACCGCTACCCAAGTAAAGCAATCCGGCGAGCATTACCGGGTCGACTCTCCCAGTTAGCTGCTTGGAAAACGGGGTGCTTGCACCAAAAAGCGCTGCAGCAAGCAGAGCATAAAGCACTCCTTTGTGCATAGTTTCCTTGTTAGATAGACATCTTCGTGATGGGCTCTCATCTCGGCACCATTCGTCTCTCAGATGGTACTCAATACCCTACCCCCCTATAGTATATCGAATCTGAGGAAGTAGCTCGCACTATCCAAAATGTGAGGAAGTTGCGTATAGGCACCCACAGCAGTCTAAGTTAAGTGAGTTGTTAACAAAGTCTTGACACTGAAAATGGTGTAATGAAATTGCGCTCCACATGCTTGCTACTTACTGTGTCATCCACGTCGCCATGTCGGAGCTTACTTATGCCTCTGGTCAAAAGGTGACTTTGTTGAAATACTGCGTTTGATGAGCACCCACGGCGCATTCGCGGTCCGGTGCAAGGCGTATGGACTCCAAGCGAGGGCAGTGCTAGCTAACCTTGTGTACGAATCGCCGCGTCTAAAGTCATCGGCCTATCAGCAGCGAAGAGCAGTAACTCAGAAAGGTGTTTTATGACGTCTCAAGATACAACAAGCGAGAATTCGGACAGGTACGGTAGTCCAGCCATCTTTTTTCATTGGACACTTGCAGTTTTAATTGTCGGGCTTATCGGTTTGGGCTGGTATATGATGTCGGTCGAAGAAGAGCCAGGTAGTGAATGGCTTTTCGGCCTTCATATATCGCTCGGTCTTACAGCGGCAGCGCTCATTGTAATGCGACTCTTCTGGCGTCTAAGACATGTGCCCGCTGCTTTACCGTCATCGCTGCCAGTCTGGCAAATCAAAGCTTCACGTTACACTCATAAACTGCTGTATCTTTTATTGATATTGATGCCAACCACCGGCTATCTTGGTGCTTCGTTCAGTGGGGATGGCGTAGCGTATTTCGGCGTCCCAACACTGGGTTGGGCCTCCAAGAACGAAATTCTGAAAGAGCAGCTTTTCACTATTCATTCTTGGATTGCTTGGATTCTAGTGGCAGCTATTGTGCTACATGTGCTGGCAGCACTGAAGCATCTGCTTCTTGACCGAGATGGAGTCTTCGAGCGGATGTGGCCACGCTTATAAAAGCCAAACATTTCTTTAGCCACTGTACAGGCCTCAAAGCGAAAGCAGCATGCCTGCAAGATAAATATTTTCATATATTTTATATCTATGGACCAGCCACCAATAAGTCACTTTAAAAGCAAGGCTGGCTATCGCCGCATTTTCGCCGCCTTTGTCAACTCGATGGAGGGTTTTCGAGATGCTTGGCGATACGAGCACGCTTTCCGACAAGAACTCATGGGTGCTTCAATTGCCACCGTTGTCGCCATGATGCTTCCGGTCCCAATGCTTCAGAAAGCATTTCTTGTCGCTGTCTTGCTGCTGGTTCTGCTGGTGGAAATCATCAATTCTGCAATCGAAGCAGTAGTAGACCGCATTGGACTTGAGCGCCATCCATTGTCTAAGCGGGCTAAGGATTTAGGCAGTGCTGCTGTAACCTTATCCCTAGCTATTGCTGCCTTAGCATGGATTTCGGTGTTGTCAAGCCATTACCTATAGCAGTTTCAGCTGACAGTTGCTCGATATTGATGTGCTCACTCATTACGGCACTTAGCACTGCGGCGCCAACTTTTGGAACGGAATAAATGAGAATACCCCATACCGAAGGGCACCGGATTGACGCAATTGGATGGCTACGCGCCGCGGTGCTTGGAGCCAATGATGGAATTGTGTCGACTGCAAGTCTTATCTTAGGTGTCGCTTCAGCAAGTGCGGCGCACGAGAATATCCTGACCGCCGGTGTCGCAGGTCTTGTTGCTGGCGCCATGTCTATGGCCACAGGTGAATACGTATCGGTGTCGTCCCAAGCCGATACGGAGAGGGCTGCCATGGCAGAAGAAAGAACAGAACTTCACGAGAACTACTCTGGAGAACACGCGGAGCTGACGGCAATATACGTACGACGAGGGCTCGACCATTCCCTTGCAACACAGGTGGCCCAAAAGTTGATGGACCATGATGCAATCGGTGCTCATGCCAGGGATGAGCTAGGCATTTCTGAAACAACCACGGCGCGGCCTTTGCAGGCTGCTGTCTATTCAGCTGCAAGTTTCGCCGTCGGTGCCGCGTTACCTCTTGGGGTTGCTGTGGTCACACCCACAGCGATTTTGATTCCATCCGTAGCGGTAGCTGCGCTTGTATCGCTGGCAATCCTTGGCGGACTCGCGTCGAAGACAGGAGGCGCACGTATCTTACCCGGCGTCGTGCGGGTTACATTCTGGAGCGCCCTTGCCATGGGTGTGACCGCAGGCATTGGTGCGCTCTTCGGCGCCGTCGGTTAATACGCGTGCTGCGAATGCGGCAGACTGTCACAACTGTCACTCCCTTGCGGCGAGGGCGTCACTAGATTGTAGGCAAGGCAGCGCCCGGTCTCGTGCGGGGGCGCCTAAGCAAAGGACAACGCGCCGCTTCCTAGGAGGAGCGGACCATTTCTAAAGGAAAAATGGTGTGAACATTGGACAAGCTGCTGACGCCTCAGGAGTGACCGCAAAAATGGTCCGGTACTATGAAAGTATAGGCTTGATTACTGCTGCAAATCGCACTGATTCAGGCTATCGTCAATACAACGAGGGTGATGTCCAAACGTTGCGCTTCATTAAACGCTCTCGTGACCTGGGCTTCTCGCTCGAGCGTATTAAGACCTTACTGAGCCTATGGCAGGACCGTAGCCGACAAAGTGCCGACGTGAAGGAACTAGCTCAGCGATATATCGCCGAGCTCGATGATGACATCGCGAAGCTGCAGTCAATTCGTGACCAGCTGCAGCACGTGGCTAAGAACTGCCATGGCGACTCCCACCCTGACTGTCCGATTCTTGATGAGCTGGCACAACCGCGTGTGCGAGCTGAGCCCAGGGCCTAGATAGAGCGCATCTGTCAGGTGTTTTACCGTGGGAAGACAGTTGCGATGCATGTTCTTCCCAGAAAGGTAGCAAGCGGATGAACAGAAAAGAATAAAACCATTGCGTATACCACTTCGTCGGAGGAGAGGGCTCGAAACCCCGCGGTCGACGAGGAACAAGAGCGTCAAGCGGGATACCATGGGCGCACACTGGGCAGCAGCTAGAGGTGAGGTAGGAGCGAGCAAATTCGCTTGAAGTCTGGCTGGAGTACCGGCGCATTTGCGCGAACCGGTATGCCCGGGCGATTCACGCACCGCCGGGCAGAGATGCGAGCTTGCTGTCGTTAGCAAGCAGGGGGCATCTTTGCCCGGGATGTAACTTCTATAAGAAGTAAACAGACAGTATCAAGGCCTGCCGCGTGTTTACAATTACTTGCTACGGTAGTGTCCGCGAACGTACGTTCCATCACGACGTGTGTACCCGCTAACGTGTGTCGTCTTGGGCCTTAGTGTTGCTGAGCTGATGTCGCCATAGCAGGACCCATTCTCAGCGCAAGACGGCCCGGCTGCGACTGGTAACACGACTGTTTCGACTGCGTCAGGGCCCAGGGCAGTTGGCGCCTTAGGTTTAGTTGGCGCGCTCTTCGCCGTTTCAAAAGAAGCCTGTTGGCCATCTGTAATGTAGGTGTCGCGAGTGCGGGCGTGGGGCGAGCTTGAACTACGTCCTGGCGCAGACGATAGTGACTCCGAAGTCCTGACTGTATGGATACAGCTGCTGTACCCCTTCTGGCAGTTGTACGCATTTCGGCGTGATGCGGATTCCGTGACGGTCGTACGTTGGACGTCAGTGAGGATGCTCGCATCGCATCCAGAGTATCCGCTGTTGCAGCTGTGGAAATTGCGGGTACGACCTGACGCATCGACTTGTGCGCGCTGTGCTGCAGTCAAAAGCGCCGTATCGCACCCTGAGTACCCCCTATCGCAGTTGGCGAAATTTCGAGCCAGGGCTGAGAGTTTAACTTTGTCATGCTGCTGCTGTGTGAGCAATGTTAGGTCGCAGGATGAATATCCGTTATCGCAGCTCCGAAAGTTTCGGCTGTGCTGGGATTTGAGGACTTGTGCCTGCTGTGCTGTCGTTAGTAAGGATTCGTCACAGCTGCTGTAACCGCTATCGCAGCTGCGAAAGTTCCTTACCAAGGCAGAGCTGTGAACCTGTGTTCGCTGAGGTTCAGTCAGCAGAGCCAAGTCACAGCTTGAGTATCCACTGTCGCAAGAACGGAAGTTTCGTGCGAGGGTTGATTGACGAACCCGTTCAAGTTGAGACGCGTTCAATAAAGATATGTCGCAGCTTGAATACCCGGCCTCGCATGAGCGAAGGTTCTGGCTGACTTGTGACTCTTGAGCACCAGCTTGCGTCGATACAAGCAGAAGCAGGGAAAACCAGAGTCGGATGAGGGTCATCATGTAAATACCGTAATGTTGTGGTAGCGCAAAATCATCTATTTTCGTAGCGTATTGATATTGCCTCTTTTTTGTAAATCTGACAATGCCACGGAGCCGGGGCGCGGCAGACGCAACTATTTGTTAAGTTCAGCGCGATTTCGCTTGACCTTCCTGTTGTGGGAAGGTGTATCTTGGATTTGTGTCACCCTGACGGTGAAAGAGCTCGTGCTACACTTTCGACCAATGAATCGAACCCTGAAAACCTACGTACTATGGCTGCTAATCGCCGTGATGCCTTTCCAGGCATTCGCAGCGAATGTGCTGCGGGCGTGCGGTTCAAGTCATCAGAGTATGAGCATGGTCGCCAGCGCAATGGACCACGGTAACGTATCAGATATTTCTGACGGTGCAGGCATGGACCAACCGTCCGGCCAGGATGACCATTGCCCAGAGATGGCGTCGTCTAGCAAACAGAGCAGCGAGACGTCCACAAGCATCAAGCATGGGTCGTGCAGTGCTTGTGCTGCTTGCTCTGTTGGGGCCTTCGCTCCCCCTCAGCTGTTGACCTTCAAACCTTCCTTCAGTAACGCTGAGGTCTATGAGACCTTCGGCTCTACATTTGTCGGCGGATTCATCCCCGACAGTCTCGAACGTCCCCCCCGGCCCTTCGCCGTTTAATCGTTTTCGGTAGCAACGACGCGCGTACTCGCTCGTATTTCGTTGTGCTTTTGTCGCGCAATACTACTGCGCGCCTACTTTCGATTTTGGGAAAACTATGTTTTCAAAGCGTTTTGTTGCCGCTACCGCGGCAGCCGTAACTTCGCTCGTGTCCTTTGCGAGCGAGCCTCCAGTTTCTCTTAAGGTCGCTGACCCAGCTGCCCAAGTTCCGCAAACGTCGTACACCTCGGTTTTGTCGACATACACCCCAGTGAGGGAAAGTAACGTCTCACCTGACAAAGTTTGGCGAGAGGCTAACGCTACAGTTGCAAGCGAGGGCATGCATGGGGAAGCTCATGGGGCCGAATCTCCGGCGCCGCAAGATGCTAGCGGCCACGCTGGGCACACGATGCCGGCCCAAGGTGCAAATCCAAGCGCTAGCCCGAGCCGCGCAACACCAGCTGCACCCGCTGGCCAGGCGTCCCATGCCGGTCATCAAATGCCAGCTCCAACAGCCTCTCCAGCGACGTCTAATGGCCAACCTGCCGCTGCAGTGCATACCGGTCATCAAATGGCGCCAACTCCAAAGCCAGACCCACACGCAGGTCATCAGATGGCACCAGCTCCAAAGCCCGGCTCGCATGCTGGGCACCAGATGGGCCAGCCGAAGAAGCCAGCCAATGCGGCTAGCGCAGCACCTGCGAGTGGAGCAATGAATGACGCTGCGCATGGGCAGCATCAGCAACCTCAAGAAAAAGGAACCAGGAAATGAGGCCTCTGAATATCACACCTGCTTTGAAGACTTCTGGCCTCCTTCTAGCGATATCAGTTTTGGCCGGGTGCTCGACGCTATCTAGCGACGGCGGAGCAACTGACGTCTCAAAGTTGACGAAACCGCGGACCGGCTTCGGAGTCTCGGCAGAGCGCAACGACAAAGATGCGCAGACTAGCACTACTGAAGTCTCGAAGTTGTTGTCGTCGCCGCTGACACCGGACAGCGCTGTACAGATTGCCCTGCTCAACAATCGCGGCTTCCAGGCGTCACTGGCGGAGCTGGGCGTATCGGAAGCCGACTTCGTTCAAGCCGGCCGGCTGCGTAACCCTGGTTTCTCGTTTAGCAAGATGCGGGGCGTCGACACTACTGAAATCGGACGTAGCGTCATGTTCGATTTGATTGGCCTCCTGACTCTTCCAGTTCGAAGCACTATCGAACGCGGTCGGTTTGAACAAGCGAAGCTGGTTGCAGCGTCAGAAGCCGTCCGCTTAGCTAGCGAAACTCGCCGGGCTTACTTCAACGCTGTAGCGGCTGCTCAGGCAGAGAAATTCATGAGCCAAGTAGTAATTTCAGCCGAGGCTGGAGCTCAACTGGCGCAAGAGCAGGCGAAGGTTGGTAACTCTAGCAAACTGGACAGGGCACGCCAGCAGGCGTTTTATGCCGAAGCAACGACGCAGTACGCCCGTACCCGCCATGCTGCGACGGCTGCACGTGAACAACTGGTGCGGTTACTCGGCCTCTGGGGTTCGAACATCAACTTCAAAATTCCTGACCGCTTGCCGGACCTGCCGCAAAAGCCGAATGAGCCTGGTGCGCTTGAGGCAATGGCGATGGAGCAGAGGCTCGACATCCAGTTTGCCAAACGAGATGTCGACGCTACTGCTCGGTCGTTGGGCCTGACCAACGCGACGGGCTTCATCAATGTCCTTGACGCTGGATATGCCAATAAAAGTACAACGGGCGCACCTCGCGAAAATGGCTACGACATATCACTGGAGTTGCCCATTTTTGACTGGGGCGGGGCACGACGGGCTCGTGCCAAGGCTACCTACATGATGTCTCTTAACCGTACCGCTGACACTGCCATTAGAGCGCGCTCGGAAGTGCGCGAAGCGTATTCGGCGTACCGGACTACTTACGACGTCGCCAAGCACTACCGCGATGAAGTCGTCCCTTTAAGAAAGCAAATTTCGGACGAAGTCCTTCTTCGTTACAACGGCATGCTTGCCAGCGTGTTCGAGCTTCTGGCCGATGCGCGCGACCAGGTGATGAGCGTGAACGGCGCCATTGAAGCGCAGCGCGATTTTTGGATTGCAGAGACCGACATGCAAGCAGCTATCAATGGCGGCGGCGGGGCTGTTTCGCAAGCAGTGACGGCAAGTTCAAGTTCTGCGCCAGCAGCACAACATTAATTGGGAGAGTTGAAATGGTTTCACGTAGAGATTTATTCACCGGTGCAGCAGCCTTGGTCGGGGCCGGGGTAGTTAGCCGCGTTGGCGCAGCATCCCTCCCAGAAGCAGTAATCATGCAGAGTGCTTCAACACAGGTGCCACCGCCACCACCGAATGGGCGTCCATACAACCCAGTGGTGACGCTCAACGGTTGGTCGCTCCCTTGGCGTATGAACAACGGGGTAAAGGAATTTCACTTGGTTGCTGAGCCCGTCGTACGTGAATTTGCGCCGGGCATGAAAGCGAATCTCTGGGGTTACAACGGTGCTTCACCGGGGCCAACCATTGAAGTTGTTGAAGGCGACCGTGTTCGGATTTTTGTGACGAATAGGCTCCCGGAGCATACCAGTGTGCACTGGCACGGTCAGCGTTTGCCCAACGGCATGGATGGCGTAGCTGGCCTAACGCAAAAACCTATCCAGCCCGGTAAGACGATGGTCTATGAATTTGAGGCAAAGCGCCCGGGCACCTTCATGTATCACCCGCATGCGGACGAAATGGTCCAGATGGCCATGGGAATGATGGGGTTCTGGGTGACCCACCCGAAGAATCCCAACTTCATGAAAGTCGACCGCGACTACGTATTCCTCCTCGGTAGCTACGACATCGAGCCTGGTAGCTTCGTGCCTAAGACATCGACAATGCTGAACTTCAATTTGTTCACGTTTAACAGTCGGGTATTTCCGGGAATCGATTCGATGGTCGCGCGCCAGGGCGAGCGGGTCCGCATTCGCTTCGGCAATCTGACGATGACCAATCACCCGATTCACCTGCACGGGCACGAGTTCGAGGTAACGGGCACTGACGGGGGCTGGACTCGACCAGAATCGCGTTGGCCAGAAGTGACCGTCGACGTTGGCGTGGGTCAGATGCGCGCTATCGAGTTTGTCGCAAGTGACCTGGGCGACTGGGCATTTCACTGCCATAAATCTCACCACACAATGAATGCAATGGGACATGACGTTCCCAACATGATTGGCGTATCTCAGAGCGACGTCGCGAAGAAGATTAGCTCAATCATTCCGGACTACATGGCCATGGGCTCGACAGGTGGAGCGATGGGTGAGATGGAAATGCCACTGCCAGAGAACACTTTGCCGATGATGGGTGGACAAGGGCCATTCGGTGGGGTTGAGATGGGCGGGATGTTCACCGTGATGAAGGTTCGTAAGGAACAGAAGCGCGGCGATTACAGCGACCCGGGTTGGTACAAGCACCCTGCTGGAACTCTGGCGTATGAATGGAATGGTGCCCCGCCGGAAGCCACCAGGAACACCTCAGCCGGCGGGCAGTCTATGCCTGCAGGTAAGCCTGCTCAGAATGTGGAATTTAACGTCCGTAAGCCATCGGGCCATTCTGGGCATTGACCTCGAGCGAAGTGGCTGAGTTTGAGCGCAGTGAATAGCGTTGTAACTGGCAGTTCGAAATGGGGCTGCTAAACCTAAATTAAAGAAGAGATATCGAATGAAAATCGCAAAAATCATTGCTAATGTCGCCGCCATAGTTGCTCTCCTCGCTTTCAATAATGCGATGGCGCAGTCTCACGACCGTGAAAATCACGCTCCCGCACCCGCGGCAGTCGCAGGTCAAGAACTGGCACTGTCGGAAGGCGAAGTCAAGAAAGTCGATAAAGATACCGGGCGTTTGACTATCAAACACGGTCCACTAGAGAACCTTGGTATGTCCGGCATGACCATGGTATTCGGTGTAAAGGACGTTTCAGCACTCGATACGCTCAAGGCCGGCGACAAGATTAAGTTCGTCGCTGAAAGGCTTGATGGGCGCTTGGTGGTGACCCAGTTGGTGCTTCAAAAATAAGTAAGGGAGGTAGGAGGCGTCTGTGTCTGAATCAGCATCGGCGCTAGTGTCCTGAGTTAGAAATTCGCAGACAAAATCGCTCGACGCTCGCCAAGATTGCGTCGGCCGATTTTGTCCAAACGAAAGGCTTGGGTTCTTCATTATTTATCTTGAGGTAAGCGCGGATAGCATCTTCCAATTGGCGAGTTGATCGATGCGTGCCGCGTCGTATTTGCTTCTCCGTCAAGGTCGCAAACCAGCGTTCAACTTGATTCAGCCACGAAGCCGATGTTGGCGTGAAATGGACATGGAAGCGGGGGTGGCGGGCAAACCAGTTCCGGATGGTCGGCGTCTTATGGGTGCCATAGTTGTCCATCACGAGATGCACATCGAGATCCTGCGGAACGGATGCTTCGATGGTGCGAAGGAATTTCAAAAATTCAGCGCTGCGATGGCGACGATGCAGCTCACCAATGACCTTGCCGGTGGCGATGTCGAGCGCGGCGAACAGTGTGGTCGTCCCGTGGCGCTCGTAATCATGCGTGCGCCGTTCGGCAACGCCGGGCGCCAGGGGCAGAATCGGCTGGGTCCGGTCGAGCGCCTGGATCTGGCTTTTCTCATCGACGCAGAGCACCATGGCTTTGACCGGAGGATCAATGTACAGGCCCACAATGTCCCGGGTCTTTTCAACAAACAATGGATCGGTGGACAGCTTGAACGTTTCCTGGCGGTGCGGTTGCAGCCCGAAAGCGCGCCAAATCCGACTTACCGCTGTCTGCGACAGCTTGCTTTCTTTGGCCATTGTCCGCGTACTCCAATGGGTGGCATTCATCGGCTGCGTTTCCAAGGTCTTGGCGATGACAGCATCCACGCGCGCGTCGTCGATCGTCCTGGGCGCACCGGAGCGAGGCGCATCAAGCAGGCCATCAAGCCGCATCTGCAGGAAGCGGCCTCGCCATTTGCACACTGTCTGTTTCGCCACCTTCAGGTCCGCCGCAACCGCCTGGTTCTCAGCGCCATATGAGCAAGCCAATACGATTCGCGAACGCAGTGCCAACGCCTGAGCCGTCTTGCGGCGCCTTGCCCAAGCTGCCAATTGCTCACGCTCCGACTCCGTCAAAACCAATTCAGCTTTCGGACGACCTGCTCCCATGTCAGCCTCCATGTTGTGCATCCAATATACACAACATAGCTAAGGAAAATATTTATTCAATGAATTTTTAACTCATGACACTAGGTGTATGTAATCGGATGAGTACTTTTGCAACCAACCAAGGAGTAAATATGAAAATCTCGAAAATCGCACTAGCCGCAATCGCCGTGATTGCGCTGTCTGCTAACGCGGCACCTCAGCATCAAAGCGGCGCACACGGTGCCGCTGGGCATGACATGACAAACATGCAGTCGATGCACAAGAGCTCGCCGAACGCGGCTAAGGCGCCGTATGAACTGCAGTTCCTGGACACCATGGCGATGCACCATCAGATGGCTATGCACATGGCCAGCCTGGTCGAAACTCGTTCTGCCAGCGAACACCTCAAGGGTATGGCCAAGAAGATGATGGCCGAGCAGGAGAAAGAGATTGCGCAGCTCAAGGGTTGGAAAGAGCAGTGGTATGCCGGCAAACCAGATGCAGTAAACATGAAGATGCCAGGCATGTCCGAGTCGATGAAGGGAATGACAGGCGACAAGCTAACGTCGGCGAAGGGCGAGCAGTTTGACCGCATGTTTGTGGACATGATGAGTCAGCACCACAAAGGCGCAATCAAGATGGCGCAGACCGCGGCACCAAAGCTCGAGCACGCCGAAGTTAAAGAGTTCGCAAACAAGCTCGTCGAGATGCAGAAGAAAGAAGTGGCACACATGGCAGAAATGAAGAAATCTTCGGCGAAGAAATAAGACGCTGCAGCTGAGCGAAGAGCCGACAAGCCTGTCAGCGATGAATAGCTTGTCGGGTCGTCCCCTACAACTACCAACCTATAAATCTATGCGTAAAACACTGTTTGCCATTGCTATCTCGGCCGCATCGCTTCAGGCATTCGCAGCAACGCCGCTTGAAACGTTAACTGCGTTTCATGCGGCACTGTCCGCCGGAAAGGCTGACGCAGCAACCGTTTTCCTCTCCCCAACCATCAACATTTTCGAGTCCGGTTACGTCGAGCGCTCCCGCGATGAGTGAGGTGTACTGTCAATAGCGGACACTCTTGTTTCAAGCCACCCGCGGCTGTTTGCTGAATTTTTCAGCGAACAACGCGGGCGGAACATTGCCAAGGCGCGAATGGCGTCGCTGGCGGTTGTAAAAGCTTTCGATATATTCCTGTATTGCGGCTTTCGCGTCGGCCCGGGTCGCGTAACGTTGATGGTGCACCAGCTCGTTTTTCAGGCTGCCCCAGAAGCTTTCCATGGGCGCGTTGTCATAGCAGTTTCCTCGGCGCGACATGGACGGCTTCATGCCGAACTGCGTCACCAGTTTCTGATAGTCGTGGGCGCAATACTGACTGCCACGGTCGGAGTGGTGAATCAAGCCCGGCGCGGGGCGTTTGTTGCGCACGGCCTTCCACAGTGCTGTTGCCGTCAGCGTTTGCGTCATGCGCTCGTCCATCGCGTAGCCCACCAGCTCGCAGGTGAACACGTCCTTGATACCGGCCAGGTAAAGCCAGCCCTCGCCGGTCGCCACATAGGTGATGTCGGTCACCCAGGCTTCGTTCGGCCGGGTCGGCGCGAAAGTCTGATTGAGCAGGTTGTCGGCCACCGGCAGGTCATGATTCGAGTTCGTGGTGGCCTTGAACTTGCGCTTTTGCTTGCAGCGCAGGGCGAGCTCGCGACGCAGACGGACGATACGATCACGGCCGGCCGGAAAGCCTTGCGCCGTCAGTTCCGGCTGCATGCGCAACGGGCCATAAGTCTGCCGGCTCTGCGCGTGCACGGCCTCGATGGCGACCTTCAGGCGTGCGTCGTCCTGCGCCCGCTGCGACGGTTTGCCGTTCGACCAAGCGTAGAAACCGCTGCGCGAGACGCCAAAGACGCGGCACATGATGGTGACAGGAAATTCGAGTCGCAAGGTCTTCATGACCGCGTACTTGGCAGCGACTCCCGCGCAAAGTACGCTGCCGCTTTTTTACGATATCGCGCTCCATGCGTGCCTCGGCAAGCTCTTTGCGCAGCTTGGTTACCTCAGCCTCAAGCTCCGGCACGGAGCGGCTACCAGGGGCTACTTTGGGCGACGTGCCGCGCCTTGCCGCACTGACCCAGTTCGCTAGCGTGCCCTTGGGAATGGTGAGACGCAACGCGGCGTCTTCCAGCGTCAGGCCTTGTGTCAGGACCAGTTTTACCGCTTCTTCCCGAAGCTCCGGTGTGTATGTTGTTGAGCGTGTCATAAGTTCTCCAGTTGGTGAAGTTTACCAAACTAGAGTGTCCGAAAAAGTCAGGGTACCTCAGAGTACGCTGGTCACCATCTTCCTGGCGACATCGCGTTTGCCAAGGCCACAAGTCAAACGGTCGTGCGACAGAACGAAAGAGTTGAGGGAAATATCGCCATCGTCACACGTGAAACGGAAACAAAAGGCAAGTTCAAAGGGACCGATGTTCACTCGTTTGGCACCGAGACTGCCGTATTGGAAAAGCAGGGTGACAAGTGGGTCATCACGCACGTTCACTGGTCTTCCCGTAAAGCCAAGTAACCAATCACCTACATAGAGGCAATATGAAAACCCTTCAAAAAATCGTAGCAGCCTGCGTTTTTACAGCAGCCACCATTGCGGCCCCATTTGTCATGGCGCACGCGAAACTCAGTACCTCGAACCCGACGCCAGGGGCGGTCTTAGAGACAGCTCCTGCCGAAATCACCCTGACCTTCAACGAAAAGGTCGAGCAGGCGTTTAGCACCGTGACGTTGACTTATACGGACGGTAAGGTCATCGCAACCGACAAGGCCAAGGTCGACGTCGGTAACCCGAAAATCGTGCGCCTCCAAACCAAGGGACTGTCCACCGGCACTTACACCGTTAAGTGGGCCGTCGCCGGCAACGATGGTCACCGCCGTACGGGAACCTTCTCATTCTCGGTGAAATAAATGGATAGTGTCCTGGGTCTGCAGGTTGGGTCAGCCATTTTCTTGAACGTTGCGTTTGCTTGGCTTGTAGGTTCATGGTTGGCGCGCCGCTGGATGTCCGCTGTGGGCACCTCGAAAACGGACACCGAACACCTGTTAGGTTCAGCTGACATCTTTGCTGGAGCACTAGGAGTGTTGGCAGGCTGCGCGGGCCTATGGGCTTCCGCTGCAGTCATGGGTGGTGTAAGCCTGGCCGAAGCTAAGGACCTCGTGTGGCAGATGTTGACCATGACGAGTATTGGACGAGCTGGCTATATTTCGCTTGGTGCTCTAGCGCTCGCACTCGCGATTCGCGCCTATCGTTCAACGGCCGCATGGCGTGAGTGGGCAGTGCTTGCGGCATTAGGCGTCTTTGCGTTTGTACGCGCATCGATGGGCCACGCAGGAGAGAACGGTTACTGGACTATTCCTTTTGCAGCTGAGGTTGTTCATCTAACTGCTATGGGAGCATGGACCGGCCTGGTGTTTGTCTCAGCTTGGAAGGCGATGGGAGCCGACGCGCTCCAAGACGATTCGAATCGGATGGGTGGATATCTCGAGGCGATGTCGGTAGCGGCCACTGTTGCAGTCATCGCGATTTTTGCCACGGGATTATTTAACTCATGGCACAGGGTTGGCACCGTAGACAACCTTCTTGGCGGCACCCTCTACACGACGGCGCTTTTGGTAAAGGTCGCTCTAGTTGCAGTGGCGTTGCTACTGGGCGGGTACAACAAATTTTTCGGACTAGCCCTTGCGCGGAACTCAGCGCAAGGTATCGCGCGCGTGAAGTTTGCGCTAAAGGTAGAAAGCATTGTCTTACTTGCTGTGTTGTTTGCAGCGGCTGTTCTGACTGCGCAACAGCCGCCAGCTGCCATGTGAGTGTGTTAACTGTCCGGATACCGCAAATTTCTGCGATATCCGGCAGCGTAAACGTGCTTGACCTTCCTATTATTCCCCCTATGTCAGGATAGATGTCGCGTCACTTGAATCACTTTAATCCATCCGGGGGCGGAGCAAAGACGTACAGTGAATCAGTATCCAGCAGAACGCAAGGAAGCCATTCTTCGGCAGATGATGCCGCCGGAGAACAGGCCGGTGTCGGCCCTGGCGAAGGAGAATGGCATCTCGGAACAGACACTTTATACTTGGCGACGAAATCTACAGTCTCAGGGAGTGCCGGTGCCGGGAAATGGAAAGAATGCCGTCGTGTGGTCGTCGGCAGATAAGTTTGGGGTGGTGCTGGAAACGGCACGCATGAACGAGGCCGAACTGGCTCAATACTGTCGGGGCAAAGGCTTGTTCGTCGAACAGGTTGCCGACTGGCGCGAGGCTTGCCAGCAGGCCAATGAAGCGCCGGCCGAGCGCAACCGGGAACTGCGCGAGCAAGGCAAAAGCGACCGCAAAGAAATCAAGCAATTGAAGAAGGATTTGCAGCGCAAAGAGAAGGCACTGGCAGAGGCAGCGGCGCTGATCATTCTCAGAAAAAAAGCACAGGCGATCTGGGGGGAGCCCGAGGACGATTGATCGGCACCCCAGATCGCCAGCAGGTGATGATATTGGTTGAAGAAGCCGTTGACGGCGGGTGTCGGCGTGCGCAGGCATGTGGTGCGCTGGAGATCAGCCTTCGAACCTATCAGCGCTGGATGCTCGACAGTGATGGCAGCCAGGCCGACGGGCGCAAAGGCAGCCGCCGCAGGGCGCCGGCCAACAAGCTGAGCGAAGAGGAACGCCAGCAGATTCTGACGGTTGCCAACAGCCCTGAATTTGCCAGCAGTCCGCCTAGCCAGATCGTGCCGACCTTGGCTGACCGGGGCGAGTATCTGGCATCAGAATCGACCGTCTACCGGATCTTGAAAGAAGAGAAGCAGCAGCATCACCGCGGTCGGGCGAAGAAGCCCAGCACAAGGGTCGTCACGAGCCACTGCGCAATCGAACCGAACCGCTTGTGGGCGTGGGACATTACCTGGTTGCCGACCGGTGTGCGGGGTTTATATTTTTACTGGTACATGGTTCTTGACGTCTACAGCCGCAAGATCGTCGGGCATGAAGTGAACATCGCCGAGTCGGCGGAAATGGCCTCGCTGCTGATGCGCAAAGCCAGTCTGGCAGAGGGACTGGCCGGGCGTGAGGTGGTGCTGCACTCGGACAATGGCAGCTCGATGAAAGGCTCCACAATGTTGGCGACGTTGGAAAAGCTGGGGATCATGCCGTCGTTCAGCAGGCCCCGTGTGAGCAACGACAATGCCTACGCCGAGTCGCTGTTCCGGACCTGCAAATACCGGCCGAACTATCCGAGCAAGCCGTTTGAAAGTATCGAAAAGGCGCGGCAATGGACGCTGTCATTTGTGCAGTGGTACAACCATCAGCACAAGCACAGCGGCCTGAAATTCGTGACGCCTGCGCAACGCCATGATGGCCGGGACGGAGCGATCCTCAAGCACCGCAAGCAGGTCTACGAGGCCGCCAAGCAACGTCATCCAGAGCGCTGGACCGGGACTACGCGGGATTGGGAATTGAACGATGAGGTCTGGCTGAATCCGGAGCGGAAACCGCCAGAGGAATTAAGAAAAGCTGCATGACTTGACGCGACATCTTTGTTGACAACTACCGTATTGGAAGGCCTAAAGTGAACTGTGAATGAGCTTTCACGCGTAGATACGCAACTCTGCCGCACATTTTGTAAGTAGTGCTGCAGCTTCGGACGACATCACGAACATTGAGAGGCGACCATGGCTGAGAGTAAAGCTACACACGACCGTATGGCGGGACACGGCCATCATCATTCGCACGGCGAAGAATCCACGCGCCTTCCCGACCAACCGGCAGACCCGAAGCCGTTCACTGACCCAGTGTGTGGCATGAAAGTTGGTTCTAACCCTGAGCGCGAGATTTCGTTTAAGGGCGAGGTATATCACTTCTGCAGCGCAAAATGCATGGTTAAGTTCAGGGCCGCTCCAGAGAGCTATTTAGCCCCAGATAACTCAGCCGAGGTGCGCCTACAGGAAGCACCGGCAGGGACAATTTTTATCTGTCCGATGCATCCTGAGATTCGACAGCCTGCGCCGGGAAATTGCCCGATTTGCGGTATGGCGTTAGAGCCTGAGCTCCCGTCGTTGGAAGATGAAGAAAATCCAGAGCTGGTCGACTTTCGCCGGCGCTTCTGGTGGACGCTACCACTGACAGCAGTTGTCTTTGCACTGGCAATGTTCGGCCATATGCTTTTCCCGGCAGGCGTAGCGGGACAGAACTGGATTGAGTTAGCGCTAAGCACACCGGTCGTTCTCTGGGCAGGCTGGCCATTCTTTGTGCGATGGTTCCAATCCCTCATACGCATGAGCCCGAATATGTGGACGCTCATTGGCTCAGGGGTCATGGCTGCGTATGGCTACAGCGTCGTTGCTACTTTGGCGCCAAGCGCTTTCCCAATTAGTTTCGCGAGCCACGGTCGCATTGGTGTGTACTTCGAGGCGGCGGCAGTAATCGTTTCGCTGACGCTGCTCGGCCAAATCCTCGAACTGCGCGCGCGCTCGCAGACGTCTGCTGCCATCAAATCATTGCTGGGCTTGGCTCCCAAGACTGCAAGGCGAATCGCTTCGGACGGAAGCGAGAAAGATGTACCACTCACTCATGTGCACGTTGGGGATTCCCTTAGGGTTCGTCCAGGCGAGAAGGTGCCGGTAGACGGAGTCGTGTTGGAAGGGGAGAGCGCGGTTGACGAGTCGATGCTGACAGGCGAACCCGTGCCCGTAACGAAAAGACCTGGCGACCGGCTGATAGGCGCAACTATCAACACAAGCGGAAGCCTTGTTATGACCGCGGAGAAGGTCGGGTCAGAAACGATGCTGTCGCAGATTGTCCAGATGGTTTCGCAGGCTCAGCGTTCACGCGCACCAATGCAGCGCCTGGCTGACTCGGTAGCTGGATATTTCGTTGTCGTCGTGGCCGCAATCGCGGTTTTGACCTTTGTGGTCTGGGGGCTGTTTGGTCCCGAACCAAGCTGGGTTTTTGGATTCGTCAATGCGGTAGCAGTGCTCATTATTGCCTGCCCATGCGCGCTCGGCTTGGCCACCCCGATGTCCATCATGGCTGCGACCGGCCGTGCGGCAACGCAGGGAGTTCTCTTCCGCGATGCTGCGGCTATCGAAGACCTTCGAAAAGTGGATACCCTCATTGTAGACAAGACGGGAACGCTAACGGAAGGGAAGCCGACGTTTAACACCGTTGTCGCAGCCCCAGGAAATGACGATGAGTACGTCCTGCAGCTTGCCGCCAGCCTCGACCAAGGCAGCGAACATCCGCTAGCCCACGCTATCGTAGCTGAGGCGAAAAGCAGAGGGATTTCGCTTTCGAAGCCTGAGTCCTTTGAGTCTGCAAGTGGTATCGGGGTGACAGGTGTCGTAGAGGGAAAACGTGTTGCTCTAGGAAATACGGCGCTGATGGAGTCTTTGGGCGTAGCTTGGGCCGGCCTCACAGGACATGCCGAGAGTTTAAGAGCAGAGGGCGCCAGCGTAATGTATTTGGCCAAGGACGGCGCGCTTGTGGGAATCCTGGCGGTATCAGACCCTATCAAGGAGACAACGATAGAGGCACTGACAAATCTTCGTAACGATGGGATTGCTGTCGTGATGGCTACCGGGGATGGAATCACAACGGCGCGCTCGGTTGCCTCGAAACTCGGGATAGACGAGTTCCATGGCGAAGTAAAGCCTCAAGACAAGCTAGCTTTGGTAGATAAGCTGCAGAAGGCGGGGCGGGTTGTCGCAATGGCTGGCGACGGCATCAATGATGCGCCGGCGCTCGCCAAAGCAAACGTCGGTGTAGCCATGGGTACGGGGACGGATGTGGCCATTAACAGTGCCCACATCACCCTTGTGAAGGGAGACCTGCGCGGCATTGCGGTCGCTCGCTCCATCTCTGTACAGACAGTGCGAAACATGTGGCAAAACCTCGGCTTTGCCTTTGTCTACAACGCGCTCGGAGTTCCACTGGCAGCTGGGGTGCTCTATCCCTTCACTGGACAGCTGCTGTCGCCCATGATTGCCGCACTCGCCATGAGTCTTAGCTCGGTCTCAGTAATCACCAATGCACTGCGTCTTCGAGGACAGGTGGCACCGGCGAGCACCCGTGCCATGAACTCACATCAAGGATAGGACGCACATGCCACACTCAGACATCGTTAGCGAGAACCAAGTGAGCGCCTCTTGCTCGTCCAAGTTGCAAGCAGAGCAGCTCAACTGTCAAACAGCGTGCAAAACTTTCCAGATTCGGGGTGGAAACAGCGTCCAATAGTTTCCACCCCAGTATGTAACCATCCGGTATTTCGCCGGAGGTATCTGGAGTGTTTCACATGGACATCATTTACGAAATCCGCCGGCGCCATCTGGTCCAGAAGCAGACGATTTCCGCCATCGCCAGGGAGATGGGAATCTCGCGGCCAACGGTACGCCGGCATCTGAAGACGGTAGAGGAACCTCGCTATGCACGGGTGCAACCGGTCTCGCCCAAGCTGGGGCAATTCGAGGCACAGCTGACGCAGTGGCTGGAACTGGAGGCAAAGTTGCCGAGGCCGCGCCGCCGTTCTGCCCATCGTCTCTACGAGGGCTTGCAGGAGCTGGGCTACGGCGGTGCTTACGATAGCGTTCAACGGTTTGTAAAACGCTGGAAGGCCAGCCACCATGGCCCCAAACTGACGGAAGCATTTATCCCGCTGGAGTTCGCGCGTGGTGATGCCTGCCAATTCGACTGGAGCCACGAGCAGGTCGAGTTGGCTGGCGTGCTGCAAACGATCAAGGTGGCCCATTTCCGGTTGACCTACAGCCGCCAGATGTTCGTCGTCGCGTACCCGCGCGAAACCCAGGAGATGGTGCTGGAGGCGCACAACCGGGCTTTCGCCTTCTTTGGCGGTGTGCCGGCCCGACTCATCTACGACAACCTCAAGACCGTCGTCGACGCCATCTTCAGCGGCCATCAACCGAAGTAAAAGTACGAAAAAAACGAAGTAAAAAGTGTATACAAATTGGCGCGATGTCGAATGTCTTAGACCGATTCGTTTAAAAACAATCGGTTATGTCGATTTGCGAAGTGATTGTGCAAAAAGATCGATGCCGCGCATCTACTTGACTGTCGGAAATGACGCAAAGGTGCCTGGCGCGGCACGAAGTCGCCAAGGATGCCGCCCCAATTCCTTCGCGCCGAGCAGATAGATGCAGTCGAGCCAGTCCGCCCACGATGCGGTCACGGCATCCTCGAACGCCAGCATCGTGACATCGATCTCGTCATCGTCGCGCGCACACTGATTCGCCTCCCACTCGGCAATCCCGTAAAGAGGCAAGCCATGGGCACGCCGGAGCAGGTAGGGGTTGGTGCATCCCTGCCACGTCATGCGCCAATAAAGGAAGGCGAGCACATGCGGGCCTGGTGCCGCGGCGAAGGGCCGCCCTCGGATCACGTTCCGGTACCACTGCCGCGAATGGCCATCGCAATGCCGCCAGAGCTGATTCGCCTGCCGCCAATAGCATATCTCGAGGCACTTGTGCTGCATGTCGGCGCACCAGCGAGCTTGCACCGCCGGGGCGAGCCGATAGCGTATCGACCTGGGTGGAATGCGCACCTCGATACAGTCTGCGCGCAGAGCCCCCGCGCATCGACCCGCGTCGATTCCGCCATCCATCTCGAACAAAACCGGCAGCGTGACGCGTCGCCGCAAGAAGAGCAGCCAGCGCACGATCACGTCTTCACTACGCGCCGACATCACACAGGCCTCGGGTTGACCGCCGGCCGATAACGGCAGCTGCGGTGCCCGGCAGGTCGGGCAATTGATTGGCCCAAAGACCCGGGAACTTCCCAGCCCGTAGGCCATAGGCTTCCCGCACCGGTGACAACCATCGCGCAACAGCAAACCGTGCAGCGGACAACGGGAAAACGGCCGCAACTGATGGATGATGAAATGCTGGCCCTGACGCGCGCACGTGGGACAAAACCGAAGCCTGTCGTGCATCAGGGGGCGCAGACTGCTCAAGCCGCCCTCGAGAAAGGCATCCTGGATCCGACTGGCCGGAAAACCCAATGTCCTGCCCAGCACCTGCGCGACGCGAGGCAAGTGATCGGGCAACAGGGGAGATAGATTGCTCGCCGAAATGCCCAGCAACGCCGCAACTTCGCAGGACGATAACGCGTTTGCAGCGGCGAGTTTGGCAGCCCACGCCCAGCCCGATTCATACGGCGCAAAAAGATGTGGGGCCAACTTCGGCAAGGCCAGCACCTTGACGCCGCCGGGAGGAACGATGAGCACGGGCAGGCGCATCTGGGTCACACTCAACGTCCCAGTCCACGCGCATTGCGCTCGACAGCCTGTTCGGAGGCCACATAGCCACAGTGCTGCACGACCGTGCTCCAGTGGCGCTCGTTCAATTGAAAGTCGAGCGCATCTTGCAGCAGGCCATCGAGCAGAATGGCCTCGACCGCGCGCGAAAAATACTCCATCGGGATTTCGACTGTGCCGGCCAGTCCGGCGTGCTGGTGGGCCTGGGCAAAGGCATCCCACAGGAAGTCGGCACTCATCTCCAGCCGCATGCCGGTCCCGAAAGCGAAGGGATAGTAATAACGCGTGAAACTCCAATCGCTGCTGACCGGGTACGCGTGCTCGTCGTAGCTCCTGAGGCAAGTCGCGGCGTCGACCGCGCTGCGGATACCCCGAAACCGCAAGGTCTCCACCATGAAACGCTTGACGATATGCGTGTCGCCGGTTTCCTGAAAGCGCGCCCGTTGCTCGCAGAGCCGTTCCTGACCAAACAGAAAGGTCGTCAAGCGCACGCCGCATTGGGCGAGTTCGTCATGGACGTCGCGCAGCCACTCATATTCATGCAGACAATAACGCTGCGCCTCGTCGCAGAAAAATATGACCGATGTACTGCCCTGGGCTTCCGCCAGATCGCGCAGCCGCTCGTGCAAAGCCCTTCGCTTCCCGGCATTGCGACCAATGTCTGGCGTTGGATGTCGCACCGACCGTAGCAGCCGAGTGAAAAATGCACCCTCGCTGCGGCTGGCCTTGTGCTCGGACTGGACGTGGAAGGTCGGGATTTCCGGCCGCTCGCGGTGGATCAGCATGCGCAGGTATTCGATAGCATAGGTCTTGCCCAGTCGGCTTTCACCATAGATCAGCGCCCCGGGGATGCGGTATTGCAGACACCTGGACACCAGCAGCCAGCAATCCTCAATGGCCGTCGTGGCGACGCGGTAGGTGCGATTGTTCAAGGGATGGTGGTCAATTGCGACCGGTCGCGTGAGCGTCCTGCCATCGCTCGCCGTTGGTGATTTTTCCTTGGCCATGACTAGCGCGAAAACACTTGACCGGAGCCGATGACGAGCCGCTTGCCCTTGACCGGGATTTTGGCTTTTTGGGCTTCCTCGGAAGGGGCCGCGACGGGCGCTGTGGCACAGTCGAATTGCGCCTTGTTGTCGGCCGGACCGGGTGGCGCCTTCGGCACCGGCGCGGCAGCATCAATTGCCCTACGCGCTATCTCCACTTTACTGGCTGAGCGGCGCAGCCTGGCTGCGCCATGGCGCAGATAATCGAGATAGCACTGGACCGGATCGTCATTGTACGCAATGTGAAGCTTGCGCGCCCGCACGAGGGAAAGGATTTCCTTGCGCATACGCAGGGTATGGGCCGTATAGCGCCAAGCCCCTTGGACCTCCACCACGCATAGCTCACGTCCGGCTGCGTCGAATACGCGCAATGCGCGCACGTCCTCGGTGTCAAAATAGAGCAGCACCGGCTTGCCAATCAGGTCCGCCCGCCCGGCCAGAGCATGGCTCGTGTAGCGCGCGCCGAAGAAATGAATATAGGGCCGCACACCCTTGACGATGCTGCCACGCACGTGTCCTTCGTGTTCGTGCTGGAGCAGACACAGGTTGCGGCGCATGGGCTCGGCCAGCCAGCGCAGCGCACTCTGTTTTTCGCGCAAATAATAGCCCAGCATTTCCAGAGGCGAACGGCCGCCCAGGCTAGTGTGCGAAGCGGCGTTGTAGTTGGCGATCGCCACCGCGGTCAGTTCCATCAATTCGTCGAGCCGGACCACGGCCGGCGCTGTGCCGGTCAGTTCCGCAAGGTGACGACGGGGATCGGCAGGGCCGGTGCCCGTGGTGCCGGGCAAGCGGTGCGCAAGGACTGATGCCAACATGCCGAAAAAACGTTCAATATGGGGGCGCTCGTTGGGGCGGTAAGCAGGACCGGCATGGACGCCACAGCCGACAATATCGGTCAGTACGCGCAAGGTGTCCTCGGCGAGATTGGCTTTCGCATTGTCGAAGCGGAACAAGTTCCAGAGCGCATAGCCAAGTTCCGGGAAGCGCTCGGAAGGCATGCCGGCGCCAGAGGCAAAGCGCAGGCCGGGAATAGTCAGGGCAGGAGGGCGCCACGGGACAAGAGCCCGCTCGACCGTCTTGAGTACGTCGAAGCGACTATATTCCGGTTCGAGCACGATGTGGTAACCCAAGATCGCCCGACTGCAAATGTCGATGATACTGAGCAGCCAGACGCGATCGATTTCGAACGATTCCTCGACGCCGGCGACGCGTTCAAAGACGATGCGCAGCCGCACGTCGACCCGGTGTCCGTCGAATTCAACGGCATCGAACGGGATGGTCGCGACCAATGGCAGGCCTTCGGCGTTCGGACGTACACCGCCGGAGCGTTTTTGCGCGAGCGCGGCGCGCGCTGCCAGTTCAAAAGAGCGCGTGGCGATGGACTTGACCGCCGCGGCCAAGCTGCGGATCCCTTGCTCGTGCTGAACCAGGGGATAGTCCCGTTGCGTCAGGCCCAGCTCAAGACAAAGCAGGCGAAAGCGCTTATGCAGTGCGCTCAGCCCGCTGACAACAAGGCCGTTTGGCCCGTCTCTTAAAACGACGTGGTGTGCTTGCAGCTCATGGACGATCAGGACTTCCAGCTCAGGGTGACGTTCCAGCAATTGCTGGAATGCGCCAGCCTTGCCAGCAGGACCGGATCGGACGCTCGTTGCCGAGCGCCGGTAGGACTTGACGTGTTCGTAGGGAACGAGTGCGCGCAAGCCCTGCAGACGTCCGTCGGCATGGGTCTGTAGGCAGCGTTCGTAGAGCCGGCGCACGGAGCTGAACGGCACGCCGGTGGCGGCCTCGATGGCACGCAGGGAGGCGCGCTGACAATACAGCCGAACCGCTTCTTCACGGGCGCGAAATATTTTTTGTTGATCTCCAGAGAGGGTTGGCCAAGCCACGGTCGGCCACAATGTCGGGTCGGCGCGATCCGTCACAGCGGCGCTGCGACGGCCAGTCATATCGATTCCTTCAGCAATTCGATCGCCGGCCCCAACGGCCGATCACGCAATGACTTCGCCTTGATGCGCCCTCTGTGCAGTAACAGGAATACCGCGGTGCGGACAAGCACGGTGTCATATGGCTGAAAGTCGCGTTCGAGTTGCCCCAGCGTTGGCGCGGTCGATGTCGCCCGCTCGACATCGAGCAACAACCTTTCGCTGACAAAGCGCTCATTCGACGCAAGGTAGGGCAGGATGCGCATCCAGTTCTCGATCCAGATGCTGTGGGCGGCAAGATTTTGGACATGCACATATCGCACACCGATATCGTCGTCGGGACTCAGGACCCCAGCCCGGGCCGGTTGTGGCGTGGGCGTAACGATCCAGCACATTTCGCGTCGCCCAGCCCTCACCCAAAAATCGAGCAGTTGCCGACTGTTGTCATGACGCCAGTACGCTGGGCGCTCGCAATAACGAAACACCCGGGGATTACTTTCGAGGAGCGCCCAAAGCCGAACATGGAACGGGTCGAAGAGCGTCACTCGGCGCTTGAGCTTGGGGGCGAAAAACTCAAAGCGCGACGCGCCTTTGGGCCGCTCGCTATCGATCGGATGAGTGAAGCGTGAGTGTGAATTGCCAGGCGCCATGCGGATCTCCGCTGGTTTTTATACAATTTAGCACTTTTGCCGCGCATTTCAAGGATGTCGCAACTTTACTTCGAACACATGCGAAGTAAAAGTGTACCCATCAAAAACGGGATTGGCGTAAATTCAGGGACTTACGGGCGCTGGGGTGTATGCACAATTACTTCGATTGACGGCTTTCCACGCCCATCAGATCAAGTACGACGCTGTGGTGCACGACGCGATCGATGGCGGCCATCGTGGTCATCGGGTCCTTGAAGATCCGGTCCCATTCAGAGAACACGAGGTTGGTTGTGATGACCATGCTCTTGCGTTCGTAACGTTCGGCCAGCAGCGTAAAGAGCACTTCCATTTCGTCCCGGTCATGCTGGACGTAACCGATGTCGTCGAGGATCAGACATTCGAAGCGATCGAGCTTGGCAAGTTCCTGCGGCAGCCGCAGATCGCGCTTGGCCGCCAGCAGCCGCTGCACCAGTGCGGCAGTGGGTGCAAACAGGACTGGGTAGCCCAACTCGATCAGGGCATGGCCCAGCGCGCAGGCGAAGTGGCTTTTGCCGGCCCCGGGGCGGCCGACAGCGATGACGTTGATCGCGTCCTTGATGAAATCGCCGCTTTGCAATCGCTCCATCTGCATCCGCGTGGCGCCATCGAAGCAGTTGAGATTCAGTGTCCGCAGCGTCTTTCCCGGCAGCAGGCCGGATTGCTTGCGCAGCCGTTCGGTGCGTCGGGCCGCCTTGGCGGCCAGCTCGATGCGACCGAGCTCGAGCAAGTAGGCCTCGTGTGTCAGCCTCTCCTTGGCAGCGCGTAGCGCCGTGGTTTCGGCGGCGTCGGCCATCGCCGGCAAGTTCAATGCGCGTAGCAGTGTCTGCAATTCGTCGCGTGCATCAGCCATGCTGGCTCCTCGATGGAATCAGGCTGTCATAGCTGGCCAGATTGATGGGCGCCTTCTCACATGCCAGAGCCAGTTCAGGTTCGTGCTGGACGACCTGTTCACGTACCGCATCGAAGGTTGGCGTCAGGTTCGCCTCCAGCATGGCAGCGATCGACTGCTCCACATCAGTCTCTGAGCCGCTGGCGGCCAGATGCAGCAGGCGCAGGTAGTCGCGGTCCGCCTGCACTGGCCTGGCCTCGAGCAGAGCGTCATAAGCACGGCGGAACACCGTGGTCGGGAACAGCTCCTCACGATAGCAGTAGTTGGCGAAGGCGCCAGGCTTGCGCACCAGCGACCAGATCAGGTGCCGGTAGTCGATCCGGCGTTGGTTGCGTCCGGCCAGTCGTGGCAGCGTTAGCACATGGGCCGCGCCGTGATACAGCTCCAGCGATTCGGAACGCACCCGTATCTTGACCCTGGCGCCGATCAGGCGCGACGGTACCGAGTAGTGATTGTTCAGTACCCGTATCAGGCTGAAACGCGACACGCGTGCGATAAGCTCGCGTCCAAAATCGAGTGGCTCGGCCGGTAGTGGACGTAGCGCCGCCTGGTCGGCCTCGAAGCGCTGGCTGCGCGTCAGATTGCGGCTGCGCACCAGGTCGAGCAGAAAGCGTTCATAGGTGCCACGGTCTGCGAAGTCCCGGCTGCCGCGTACCCGCAGCGCCTGATCGACAGCGCTCTTGAACCGAAAATGCGATTGCTCGACATCGCCATTCTGGTTGGCGCAGCCGGCGGTATTGGCCGACGGCTGCATGTCGTAGTGCCGCATCAGCGCCCGGTAGTTCTGCGTGAAGTCGTGTAGGCCATCACGATCGAGGTCGCGCACCGCTGCCGACAGGTTGTCGGTACGGTGTAGCAGCGGCACCCCGCCAAGCTGCCACAGGCACGCCTCCAGGCCCTCGGACAGCGCTTCAAAACTCTCCGAGAAGCACACGCGCACCGCCTCCACGTTCGAATAGGTCAGGACCATGTGATACACAAGGTGCGGAAACGGCACTGCGCCGATGGTGACGCCCAGCGCATTCATGACGGTGAAATCGGACTGCGCCATTCGACCGGGAACGTGCTCTTGCTGGAACATCACTTCGCGGTGCTCGCCGTGCTGCAGCCGCCATCCTTGTACGTGCCGCTGCAAAGTGCGCAACTGGCTCTCTTGATATCGGCCAGGGTAGGCCTGGCACAGCAGCGCAAACAGCGTCTTCGTTTGCAACGCCTGATCGCGTCGCAACTGCTCCTCCACCCAAGGCCAGTCCGCAGCAAATGGGTTCTCCCGGGTACGGTGGGTACGTGGTGCCCTCATCTGGCTCGGTAGCTTGCCGGACTGTTCATACTTGCGCGCGGTCCGCTCACTCATGCCGGTGCGCGCTGCCGCCAGCTTCTGGCTCGCACCCTTTCGACGTTCTTCCAACAACAATTTGATTTCTCCGTCTTTCTTCATGCCGCCCCCTCTCGGAGGGCATGATAAATAAGAGCCGGACCGGGGCACCGGACCGGCTCCTCAACCGGCAAATCTAATTGTCGTCACCGGCATTTCTAATTGTCGCCGGACAGTGACGAATCAATCGAGTTGATTTGCGCGGTGTTCGATGTCGCGCGGTCATGCCTGTACGCACATCGGGAGCGCGTGCGACACATTGATGTTGAGCGTGTGGCATTACGTAGCCGCGTCCACGAGCTGTTCGTTGAGAGCCGCAGTTCAGCGGGGAGCCGCAGCATCATGGACATGATGCGCGAGGAAGGCACGGCCATTGGCCGCTTCAAAGTTAGTCGTCTGATGGAGGAGTTGGGGCTGGTCTGCAAACAACCTGGAAGGCACGCCTACAAGCGGGCCACAGTGGAGCGGATCGACATTCCGAATCATCTCAACCGAGAGTTCACGGTGGAGGCGCCAAATCACGTCTGGTGCGGCGACATCACCTATGTTTGGGCGCAGGGGCAATGGTATTACTTGGCTGTGGTGTTGGATCTGTTCGCTCGCCGAGCGGTAGGCTGGGCATTCTCGCTACGGCCCGATGCCGACCTTGTTGTGCAAGCGCTGGAAATGGCTGAGGTGTACTGTCAATAGCGGACACTCTTGTTTCAAGCCACCCGCGGCTGTTTGCTGAATTTTTCAGCGAACAACGCGGGCGGAACATTGCCAAGGCGCGAATGGCGTCGCTGGCGGTTGTAAAAGCTTTCGATATATTCCTGTATTGCGGCTTTCGCGTCGGCCCGGGTCGCGTAACGTTGATGGTGCACCAGCTCGTTTTTCAGGCTGCCCCAGAAGCTTTCCATGGGCGCGTTGTCATAGCAGTTTCCTCGGCGCGACATGGACGGCTTCATGCCGAACTGCGTCACCAGTTTCTGATAGTCGTGGGCGCAATACTGACTGCCACGGTCGGAGTGGTGAATCAAGCCCGGCGCGGGGCGTTTGTTGCGCACGGCCTTCCACAGTGCTGTTGCCGTCAGCGTTTGCGTCATGCGCTCGTCCATCGCGTAGCCCACCAGCTCGCAGGTGAACACGTCCTTGATACCGGCCAGGTAAAGCCAGCCCTCGCCGGTCGCCACATAGGTGATGTCGGTCACCCAGGCTTCGTTCGGCCGGGTCGGCGCGAAAGTCTGATTGAGCAGGTTGTCGGCCACCGGCAGGTCATGATTCGAGTTCGTGGTGGCCTTGAACTTGCGCTTTTGCTTGCAGCGCAGGGCGAGCTCGCGACGCAGACGGACGATACGATCACGGCCGGCCGGAAAGCCTTGCGCCGTCAGTTCCGGCTGCATGCGCAACGGGCCATAAGTCTGCCGGCTCTGCGCGTGCACGGCCTCGATGGCGACCTTCAGGCGTGCGTCGTCCTGCGCCCGCTGCGACGGTTTGCCGTTCGCCCAAGCGTAGAAACCGCTGCGCGAGACGCCAAAGACGCGGCACATGATGGTGACAGGAAATTCGAGTCGCAAGGTCTTCATGACCGCGTACTTGGCAGCGACTCCCGCGCAAAGTACGCTGCCGCTTTTTTTACGATATCGCGCTCCATGCGTGCCTCGGCAAGCTCTTTGCGCAGCTTGGTTACCTCAGCCTCAAGCTCCGGCACGGAGCGGCTACCAGGGGCTACTTTGGGCGACGTGCCGCGCCTTGCCGCACTGACCCAGTTCGCTAGCGTGCCCTTGGGAATGGTGAGACGCAACGCGGCGTCTTCCAGCGTCAGGCCTTGTGTCAGGACCAGTTTTACCGCTTCTTCCCGAAGCTCCGGTGTGTATGTTGTTGAGCGTGTCATAAGTTCTCCAGTTGGTGAAGTTTACCAAACTAGAGTGTCCGAAAAAGTCAGGGTACCTCAGGCCTTCGAGCAGCGCGGTCGACCGCAGGGATTGCTGTTCCATTCGGATCAGGGAAGTCAGGGCGGATTCAACTGGTCCTCGCAACACCCTAAATCAAGGAGGTGTTTATGGGACGACCCGCGAGGTGGATGGAAAAATTGACGGGGCGTGGAGCGATGCGCTCACCAGGTGCGCCGTCGCTTCGCCGCGAAACAATGCGGCTATTCTGGGAGCAAATAGCAACAGGCATTACGAGTGAGAAGGCTGCTGAGGCGGTGGGCGTTTCTCAAGCGGTTGGGACGCGATGGTTCCGCCATAATGGCGGCATGCCACTTTCTATTTTGAGCCCGGTTTCCGGGAGGTACTTGTCGTTCGCGGAACGAGAGGAAATCGGACTTCTTTCGTGCCGAGGTGCTGGAGTACGCGAGATTGCTCGTCTTATCGGGCGCAGTGCATCAACGGTTTCCCGCGAACTGACGCGTAACGCTGCAACTCGCGGCGGCCGACTTGAGTATCGAGCTTCGGTTGCGCAGTGGAAGGCGGAGCTGGTTGCCAAGAGACCTAAACCTTCGAAACTGGCGATCAATGAGCGCTTGCACGACTACGTTCAAGACCGTCTTGAAGGTAGGATTCGAGACGCCAGTGGCCGTCCAGTTTCTGGGCCGCAGCAAGCGCCGTTCATTGGGAGAAACAAGCCGCATCGCGGTGATCGTAAATGGGTCAGTGGTTGGTCGCCCGAACAAATCTCTAACCGGCTGAAGACCGATTTCCCTGACGACGAATCGATGCGCATTTCTCACGAAGCCATTTCAAGCACTGTATATCCAAGGGCGAGGAGCCCTCAAGCGCGAGTTGGTTAGTTGTTTGAATCGCCCCGGAAATTTAGGAGGCCGTTTGGTGTGAGTCAGGCGACATGGCCTGCCCGGAAAGTTGTCGATAGTAGTTTGCCTCAGCTTCGGCCGGCGGTATATAGCCAAGCGGTTCGAGTAAGCGATGATGATTGAACCAGGTCACCCATTCCAGCGTCGCCAGTTCGACGGCCTCGCGTGTCTTCCAGGGAGCTCGGCGATGTATCAGCTCTGCCTTGTACAGGCCGTTTATGGTCTCGGCCAACGCGTTGTCGTAACTGTCGCCCTTACTGCCCACAGAGGGCTCAACCCCGGCTTCGGCCAGGCGCTCGCTGTAGCGAATGGAAACGTATTGCGAGCCCCTGTCGCTATGATGAATCAAGGCATCGTCACGCTCGGGTTGGCGGGCGTACAGCGCCTGTTCCAAGGCATCCAAGACGAAGTCGGTGCGCATCGAACTGCTCACGCGCCAGCCCACGATACGCCGGGCAAAGACATCAATCACAAAGGCCACATAGACAAAGCCTTGCCAGGTCGAGACGTAGGTGAAATCGGACACCCACAGTTGATTGGGCCGCTGTGCTTTGAACTGACGGTTGACCCGATCCAGCGGGCAAGGTGCGGCCGCATTGCCGATGGTGGTCTTGACGACCTTGCCCCGCATCACACCGCGCAGGCCGGCGCGGCGCATCAAGCGTTCGACAGTGCACCGGGCGGCCTCAATGCCTTCGCGACGCAGCTGTCGCCAGACTTTTTCGGCACCGTAGACCTGCATGTTGGCTTGCCAGATGCGTTCAATTTGAGGGGTCAACACCTCATCACTCTTTGCGCGGGCACAGCGCAAAGCCGGATTGCGCCGCTGCGCGGCGTAACGCCAGTAGCCGGACGGGGCAACCTGCAAGACTTTGCAAATCGGCTCGACCCCGTACGCTTGGCGGTGCTGGTCAATGAACGTTCTCACGATTTGAAGCGACGGTCGAGCTCCGCCTGGGCGAAAAACGCGCTGGCCAGGCGCAGGATTTCATTCGCCTTGCGCAGCTCTTTAACTTCTCGCTCCAGCGCTTTGAGGCGCTCGCTTTCGGCGGTGGTGGTACCCTCACGCTGGCCGGTGTCGCGCTCACGTTGGCGGACCCAGCGACGCAAAGTTTCGGCGGTACAGCCTATCTTGGCTGCGATGGATGTGATGGCGGCCCACTGCGACTCGTACTCGCTGCCGGCCTCTTGGACCATGCGCACGGCGCGCTCCATCACTTCGGGGGAATATCGGACTGATTTTTTGGTTCTGTCGCATTAGCGAAGGTCGACGAGCCAATCAGGTAAACTGCGGCGCCCGAACCCAGGACGAATCGATATGCTCAATTTCAAAGGGATGCGCTTTCCGATCGACGTGATCTTGGTTTGCATCCGCTGGTATGTAGCTTACCCGCTGAGCTAACGTAACTTGGAAGAGATGATGGAGGAGCGCGGCGTGTCGGTCGACCATTCGTCGATCAATCGGTGGGCAATTCGTTTCCTGCCCTTGGTAGAGAAGATGGCCCGTAAACACAAGCGCCCAGTCGGCCACAGCTGGCGCATGGATGAGACCTACAGCAAGGTCAAAGGCGTATGGAAATACCTGTACCGCGCCGTCGATAAGGAGGGAAAGACCGTCGACTTCCTGCTCACGGCCAAGCGCGACATGGTCGCAGCAAAGCGCTTCTTCGACAAGTCCATGGGAGTGAACGGCGATCCGGACAAGGTCGCGATGGACAAGAGCGGCGCCAACAAGGCGGCTATCGATGCGATCAACACCTGCCGCGACGTGCCGATCGTGGTGCGCCAGGTCAAATACTTCAACAATATCGTCGAACAGGACCATCGCGCCATCAAGCGGGTGACCAGGCCGATGCTCAACTTCAAATCGTTGCGCGCCGCCCACTGCGTGCTCGCAGGCGTCGAACTCATGCACATGATCCGCAAGGGCCAGTTCGCAATCAACGGAGCCGATGCGATGTCGTTCGCCGACCAATTTTATGCGCTGGCGGGCAAGGTCCGTCCTGTTTGAGGGGCAATGTGCCATGCCGGGAAAACTCCGCCGTTTAATCAACAATGCTACAGAACCCTCGCTTGATGGCGCGATGATCCTGCTCGACGATGTTGTTGATCGACGAATGGTCGACCGACACGCCGCGCTCTTCCATCATCTATTCCAGGTGTCGGTAGCTCAGCGGGTAGGCCGCATACCAGCGGATGCAAACCAAGATCACGTCGATCGGAAAGCGCATTCCTTTGAAGTTGAGCATGTCGATTCGTCCAAGTTTCGGGCGCCGTAGCTTACCTGATCGGCCCGTCGACCTTCGCTAATGCGACAGAACCCTCTTTGCTGTGTTTGTACGGCACGGGTCTACCTGGAAGAAAATGATGCCAGATTGTACACCCCTATGGCGACGGGTCGAATTATTCAACAACGCCCCGTGAGTGCTGCTGGGCGATCCTTGAGCTATGCCAATGCAAGCGGCTTGATCGCTTTGGCGATGGCTTTGCCAGCCGATATCTCGGCCATACGCAGGTCATACGCACTTTGGAGATTCAACCATCCTTGAGCCTCACTGCCAAAATAGCGCTCCAAGCGAAGTGCCGTATCAGCGGAGACGCCGCGCTCACCTTTGGTGATCTCGCTGAGGCGAGAGTACGGAACGTGCAGGGCCAGAGACACAGCGCGCACGCTGACGCCCATGGGCTTAATGTAGTCCTCCACCAAAATTTCGCCGGGGTGGATAGGACGCATACCATTTTTGAACATAATGCCCTCCGTGGCTGTTCAGGTTTTTCTATGATGGGCTAGGCCCCGCTCAGTGTGGGTCTTCGATCAGCACTTCATAAGGGCCGCTATCACCCCACTTGAAGGTCAGACGCCACTGGTCGTTAATCCGCACATGCCAAGCGCCGTCGTACTCTTTCAGGTCGTTACCCGGCGGCGCCTTCATGAAATTCACCGAGGGAGCCGCGTCGAGCTGGGCCAGCTTGCGCTCGGCTACGTTCTTAATGTTGACGAATCGGCGACTCCTGCCTGTGGTGAACAGGGCTTGCGTGTCGGGACAAGCGAAGGATTGAATTGGCATGTTTTCATATTATCCGTTATCCGGTTAACAGTCAACAAAACGCAAGAATTTGCCTCGTTACATTTAGTTGGACGGCTGAAGCATCTGGGGGTAAGCCTACCAAAAAATTTAACTACTGTTCACTTGATTCCATCGGCCGGGCCCGCACGGGCCACGCGGCCTGGCGTTTCTCGCTCCCAACTCTCGATCAGGTCGATCGCATCCTGCTCCGTGTAGCCCATCGTCGTGTCGACACTCGCATGCCCCAGTGACGTGGCCACGCTACGCAGATCCTGCCCCGACAAAAGCGCCGTCATCGCGAACGTATGCCGCAACCAGTGTGCCGATACCCGATCCAGGTGTGCCGCGCTCGCGGCATCGCCGGCCTGCTCCAGCAGAAGGACTGCATCCCGTATCCGGCCTTTGATGATGCCGTGAAGTCCTTGCCGGCTCCCCACGTCGCGCCATTCACCAAACAGCCGCCGGTCCGACGCGCTCTTGATCCTGCTCCCGATCTCCCTTTTTTTGGTGCGCACTGACAGTACAAGCCCATACTGCTGGGTGCTCGGCCCGGGCATCGGGTCCAGCCCGAACGCGCGCCGGTAGGCAATAAAAGCTTCCAGGAACGCCACGCTCACCGGTACCGTGCGCTGTTTGCCGCCCTTGGCCGTCTCTGCCTTGACCGTCATGGCCCAATAGGTGTTGCCGCTGTTGGGGTTGTACAGCAACCCGACGGCATCCATTTTCGCCCCGATGAGTTCCGACGCCCTCAGTCCCGACTCGCGCAGGCAAATGAAGATGAAGCAGTCGCGCAGGTAAATCTGATGGTCTTTCTGGGTCGGCCGCGGCGCCTCCGCCATCACCTGCAGCACCAGGTCAAACAAATCATCCCCCACGGCGCGTTTTTTGTCCAAGCGGCGCTGCTTCGGCGCTTGGACGAGCGCCATGGGATCGAGGCGCAGATAGCCGGTACGATGCAGGGCACTGAACATCGCCTTGGTAAAGCGCATGATGTCGGACTGGGTGCTGACGCCGGGCTGCTTCTGAAACGGTGAGTAGTCCGGGGCACCAGGTACGATATTGATAGTACGCAAGGACGAAGCAGGCAGTTGTGCCAGGTAGTCGCGGAAGGCTTTGACATCTTGCAGGGTCCAGGTTGACGGCGGGCGTCCCAGTTCGCGTTCACAATACCAGCGCAGCTTGGCCAGATGGTAGCGGTAGGTTCTGAGCGTTTCATTGGAACCGCTTCTGCTGTTGTCGGCCACCGCGGCCAGCCACACATTGATCGCTTCCCAGTCGTCTGCGACCGGCCCCAGGCTGTGCACCGGCTGAGGGGCGGCAACCGTCATTTGGCCGGCGCCGTGGGAATAGGGGGTCAGTCCGGTCATCGCGCTGGACCTCCTTTACTGAACGCCATTTGCCGGTACATGTCCACTTGCTGCTCCTTGTCTTTGAGTTGTTGCTCCAGCTGCGCGCAGCGCTCTTTGGCCGCGCGCGTTTCTCCGCGCACGCCATCGATGGCTTGCATGGCAAACTGCCGGCTGCCATGCAGTTCTTCCGCCATCGCGCCCAGCGCCGCCGCCTGGTCTTTGACGTTCTGGTATAGCACGGCCAACTCGCGCGCGCGTTCCTCTGCCTGGGTGGTGGCAGCTTGCGCCTCGAGCGCGATGCGGGCGGCCTGCGCCCGCGTTTGATTTAAATCCTCTTCGGTGACGGCGAGACGCTCGCGCAGATAGTCGTTGTGGGCTTGCAGGCCGGCCGAACGATCCTGGCCGGCAAACGCACGATCCTGTTGATCGAGTCGCGCTGACAGGTGGTGCAGCAAGCCAATGATCTGTTGAAGTTCAAGTCCCGTTTCCCGCGCCAGCGCCGGTGCGGGGACCGGTGGCACTGCCTCAGCTGTCGTCAGTGGTGTTGCCGCAGCGATGCCGACCGACACCGCGCGGCTTTTCAGCTCATGCTCAAGCAAGTTTTTTTCGGTCTCGAGCGTCGTCGTCGACGGTGTGCGCTCGGGCGCGTACGCCTGCAGCAGCTTGCGATAGGTGCCGGCGCTGTAAATGCGCCCGGTCGCGTGGTGCACCGCCCGTAGAAAATCGTGCACGAACGGACGATGCTGGCGGGGGTTATTGGCGTGACGGGTACGCATATCGCCCAGTTGCATCACCAAGCTGCGCGCCTCGTCGTCGGTGAGCGCAAAACGCGGGCGGCCGGCGTTGCGCAGCGCCGATGCCGGTGCCGGCGGCGGTGGGAACAGCGAATCTGGTGCTGGGTGCATGGTGCGCGCAATCGATCGGGTGGGCCAGCGCGGATATCCCGGCGGCGTGGGTGAAAAAGAGCATAGCACGATCGGCCAAACAGCGGTATTTAAACCGGTATTTTTCATGGATAAACGTACCTGTCATTTACCCTATAATACTTAGCCCATATTAAGTATTATAGATTTCAAGAAGAGATTCGCTGGAAATTCTGGAACCCTGATAGTACGCCGACATCATTCTGGGGTGTTTTGCGACATCATCATGGGGTGTTTGCGAAATCGTCCGAAAAGGTACGACTAGATGTCATGCGGTTTTCTCAGCTCTATCGCCAAGATACGAAAGTCACTAAATTTGTTCTTTCCCCGATCTGCGCGCAGTTTAATATGGAAGCACGACGTTCGAACTTAGTGTGCCGCCCCCGGTTGCAACTTCCCATCTGGAACCGGAGACATGGTTAGGCTGGGCGCCGCCGATGCGGTCATGAGAAACGATTGGTTCTGTCGCATTAGCGCTCGCCGGCGGGTCGATCAGGTAAACTACGGTGTTTGGACGCTGGACGAATCGACATGCTCAACTTCAAAGGGATGCGCTTTCCGATCGACGTGATCTTCGTCTGCATCCGCTGGTATGTAGCTTACCCGCTGAGCTACCGACACCTGGAAGAGATGATGGAAGAGCGCGGCGTGTCGGTCGACCATTCGTCGATCAATCGGTGGGCGATTCGTTTCCTGCCCTTGGTCGAGAAGATGGCCCGGAAACACAAGCGCCCAGTCGGTGGCAGCTGGCGCATGGATGAGACCTACATCAAGGTCAAAGGCGTCTGGAAATACCTGTACCGCGCCGTCGATAAGGAGGGAAAGACCGTCGACTTCCTGCTCACGGCCAAACGCGATATGGCTGCGGCGAAGCGCTTCTTCGACAAGGCCATGGGAGCGAACGGCGATCCGGACAAGGTCGCGATGGACAAGAGCGGCGCCAACAAGGCGGCGATCGATGCGATCAACGCTGGCCGCGACGTGCAGATCCTGGTGCGCCAAGTCAAATACCTCAACAACATCGTCGAACAGGACCATCGCGCCATCAAGCGGGTTACCAGGCCGATGCTCAACTTCAAATCGTTCCGCGCCGCCCAATGCGTGCTCGTCGGCGTCGAGCTCATGCACATGATCCGCAAGGGGCAGTTCGCAATCAACGGAGCCGATGCGATGTCGTTTGCCGACCAATTTTATGCGCTGGCGGGCAAGGTCCGTCCGCAGTGATCGGGACAATGCCCCTTCTAGGGAAATTCCGCCGTTTGATCAACAACGCGACACAACCCAAAGCGGGAACTGCATCGATTGAAATTTTCCTTAAAAGTTTGTGATGCCACCATACATGGAATCAATGAGGCTGACTGCTTTGGGTTTCGCTAGGTAATCAAGACGTAGATGGAACCTCAAGTCCATGCTTGAGGTTAACTGATGCATCGACTCAACGCATATTTGAGGGCAAAAAAACATGGCGCTTAGGCTACTGGCACGCTTCACCGTGTCCCCGCAAAATTTGATCAAAGAGTAGTTGAATAACCAGGATCTTCATAACCTCAACAATTCGCGAATCGCCAAGACGAAGTTCAAAGCCGAGTGCTTTAGTTCAACGCCGGGGCAACGGCCGGCAATTCGTTACTCGTATGACTAATGATGAGTCTTCCATTTTGAGGCCCACTTGCCCTCGAGATGACGCCTTATCATACCTCTTATTTTTTTCGCGGCACCAATGACCGCTGGCTGTCAGTTGCTCGCTGCGGGAGCGTGTGCCATCCAAGAGTAGCCTATTAAGCGGCGCAACGCTGGCTAAGCTGGCTGGAGCGTTATCATGACAACAATGTTCTTGGATCGACAGACAGTCAGCCAAACTGACTGCAAGTGTATTTGCTTGCACTAATTTATCTGTCCAGCTAAACTATAAAAAATACCTAAAGAAAATTCACAAATAATTATGTATCTGCCCAGATAAACCATGTCGATATCAGAGAAAAATCTTGTGGCATCGCTCACGCAGGCCTTGAACAACGTCGGTATCGAGGTTGAACAAACCATGTTCGAACTGGAACATGAAGGCAGGCGACTGGATTGCCTCATGCATATTGTCTCGCCACACGGTCGCCGACGACTTGCCGTTGAACTGCTGCGCCAAGCATATCCGAGAGATGTGCGCGATGCCGCATGGCGGCTCCAGGGCTTCATGAAGGCGAACGACGAGGCCAGCGATATCATCCTGATGGTCGCCGCCGAGCACCTCAGTGAAGGCGCGAAGGACGATTTACGGCACCATCAAATGGCGTATTTTGAAGCCAGCGGTACCTTCTATCTAAGGCACCAAGAATGGCTGATCGACATTCAGCGTCCTTCCAAGCCTGCTTCCCGTCGTGGCACACTGGCATTATTCACCGATGCGCGCGAGCAGGTGATCCTCACCTTGCTGGTGGAGCATCGCAACTTCAGGAGCGGGTTAGAACTTGCCGAGATGTCGAGGACCTCTACCTACACTGTGTCCACCGTGCTGGCCGAACTGGAGCGCAGGGAATGGATCGAAAGCGAGGGTAGCGGCCGAACGCTACGCCGCAGGCTCTCCAGGCCGGGCGAGTTGCTCGACGCTTGGGCGGCGGCCTGGAAACAGCGCAAAGACACCAAAACGAAATGGCACTGCTATGCATCCAACCCAGCCACTCTGCTTGACCAGTTGGCTGAAAAAATTGATACCGTTGCGCTTGAAGGCAGCGTCTTTACCGGTGCTGCGGCAGCCAACCGCGTGGTACCGCATCTGACCCGCACCGACACCATTGAGATCATTATTCCTCCCGGCGAGGCCGGATACTATGAGGCCGCGTTCAGGATGAAACCGGTGGACAAGGGCGGCAACGTCACGCTTATTGAGCGTGACGGTGTCAGCACGATGTTTGCAAGCAAAGATCCGTCGTCCGAGGCACTGCTGGCCAATCCGTTTATCCTGTATCTTGACTTGCTCGATGGCAAGGGCAGAAACAAGGAGCTCGCCGAACAACTTCGACTTCAAACATTGGGAATATAGGGATGGCCACAGCGGAAAAACCAAAAACAGCCGACGGTTACGACAGCGCACAGACGCTGGCGTGCGAGCGGGTTCTGGTCACCTTGTTGTCGGCGTTCGGCACCATGAAAGATTCCATCCGACTGGTGGGTGGCCTGGTGCCACGTTACCTGACACCGGAGATGCCGCCAGACGTGCCGGCCCATGCGGGCACGACGGACGTCGATATTGTCTTCAATCTGCAGGTGATCGCCGAAGGCGAGGGCTATGCATCCTTGGGCGAGCAGTTGAAACAGCGTGGCTTTCGCCGTTATCGCAAGCCCGGCGCCACTGGACCGAGCAGCTGGCAGTGGGAGCACAGGATCTCGGCGCATGAAAGTGTCGTGGTCGAGTTCCTGCATGACGCCGCTGACCCCTCCCAGGAAGGCCGGCTCACGCCGATCGAGGGGGAAAAAGTGTCGGCGCTCGGCATTCGACATGCGGGCGTGGTACATGATTGGTACTGCGAACGCAGGGTCACGGCCGAATTGTTCGACGGGGCAGGCATGTCGACCGAATTGGTTCGCTACGCCGATGTGACGTCCTTCCTCATCTTGAAGGCCATCGCATTCGACCAGCGCGCCGAGAACAAGGACGCCGGTGACCTGGTACACGTGATGCGCTACGCCGGCACGCCGGAGCAGGTCGGCGACGAGATCGTCAAGCGCTACCGCTCAGGCGCACACGACCAAGCCATTCTGGACGCCTTGGATGCTCTGCAAAACCGTTTTTGCGATGGCGACGGCGTGGAAGGGTATCTGCGCAACGGGCCGATTGCGGCGGCGCGCTTCAAGTTGGGCTTGGATGGCGAGGACGATGAAGAGCGCGTGCGCGAGCAGCTGGACGTTGCCGGCTTGGTGATGGCGGTCGTCAGTCATGTGCAGAGCCAGCTGCACGGTGGGGGAGTAGCGTAGACAAGCCGAAAATCAGGAAACAATGCCGTTGTGGATGCTGTCGACAAATTCTCGGCATCACCAACACCGGCCATGCTTGCCTTGGCGCGGCCGCACCGCTTGAGCGATGGACGTTACCCGGCGATGATTTTTCCCAGCAGGCTCAAACCCAGGGTCACATTATCGCTGGACAGAGCGAAATGAAAGGCAAGTTTGAGCTTATTGATCAGCAATATGCCGATGTCGGAGTGCAGAAAAGCTACTGCCATGCTTTCCGACATGCGATGCCACTTCCAGGCACGATAGGCGTTATCCAGCATCTGGACGGCGGTCGAATGGTTTTGGTTCTGATGCATAGGGTGTTCTCCTTAACGATTGGGGGAGTGAGCGGTGGTGGTGCTCACTGAGTGCAGGCAAATGGCTTTAGCCTTTCGGGCTGTTTTGGCACGCGTTTCGTCCTTTCTTCAAGACTAGTTTCATCGGCTCCCGTTTCTCTTCAACCTTACCGTCACGACTTTGCGGGGCAAGCTCCCTTGGATGAGTTTGCCGCGCGCAAGACAACCTTTCCTCTGGTGGGTTTTCCAAATGGCAGCCATGCGCCATGGGAGATGGCGTATTACTCCCAAGCACTTCAGAGATTGTCCAACCCGAACCTGGCGGTACGTGAACTCCTCTGTCTGCCCGGAACACTGGGCGGATAGCTCATGGGTATAGCGCGATGCAAACTGGGCAAGAGGGAAGGCGAGGAGGGGAGCGCGAGGATAGTAGACAAGCGCGCTGAATCCGACGGCTGCCACTGCGAAAAGCCGACCGGCCGTGTCTCACTGATACGCGAGACTCTAACGAGCCTGTCTCCTTCTAGTGTGGGTTAGCGCTCGGGTTGGTGGTGAGCGTGCTGGCAACGTGCTTGCAAAATTCCGAGCGCGGGCATCAATGGCCACGGCCGGAATCAAGGTATTGCGCGTTTAAGTGCGATCGCCGAGCTAGACAGTTGCTTGTCCTTCTAGGATACCGAAAGCTCTGACCACGCCGCCCATCGATAAATCGTCGTGTTGAGCCAGTTGATCACGACAAGATGGCGGATGCGAAGTACGCCGCTTCGGCAGGCCTTCAAAACGCCGCAGTGTTGAGCGCTGGCGCCGCGGGACGGGAGCAAGGCGGCAATCACCGCAGGGTGAAGGGCTGAGCAGCGAACGCCACTGTCGAGTGTCCCGTGGCGAACTGTTGTGTTGGCGCAGACTCTTTCTGATCTGCTCGCTAAAGTCGTTGCTACCACCATGCAATGGCAACGGGAACTTCATGAACTTCTTCGACGGCGACTCAATCGCACTGGCTGCGCTGCTCGGCGACATGCAGGGCGACCGATTGCTGCGCCTGCACTTTCCGCAAGGCGACGCGCCCGCCGGCGCCCTGCTGCTGGCCAATGCGCTCGACGGCAGTGAAAGCCTGTCGCGCGATTTTTCCTATGTGGTGGAAGTGCTGTCCGATAACGCCTCCATCCCGCTGACGGCGCTGATGGGCAAGATGGTCAGCATCGAACTGGTGCGCGAAGACGGCAGCTTGCGCTACTTCAATGGCCATGTGTTCGAGTTCCGCTTCCTGCGCACCGACGGCGGCTTCGCCTTTTACGAGATGGTGCTGGAACCCTGGCTCAGCCATTTGCGCCTGCGCCACAACAACGTGGCCTTCCACGGCAAGACCGTGGCGGACCTGACGGAACTGGTCTTCAACGACTACCTGATGCGCGACTACAAGCTGGCCGCCGGCGGCCCCGACCCGCTCATCACATACATCTGCCAGTACCGCGAAAGCGACCACAACCTGCTGCACCGCCACTGGGAGCAACTGGGCTGGCACTACCGCTATGAACACCGGCGCGACGGCCATACCCTGTGGCTGTCTGACGATACGACGAGCGGCCAGTCCATCGATGGCGAGCTCAGCAGCATGCCCTTCCAGCACCAGGCCGGCAGTCTGGAAGACGATGGCGTGCACGACTGGAGCCCGGTGCGGCGCATGGCGCCCGGCAAGATGACGGTCGCCAGTTTCAACTTCAAGAACCCGCGCAGCGCCCGCGCCAGCGGCGACTCGCTGAACCGGCAAGGCGCCGTGCCGCAGCTGGAAGTGTATGAAAACACCGGCAGCTACGGCTTTAAAAATATCGACGATGGCGAGCTGCTGGCCAAACGCCGCATGGAGGAGATCGACGCCCAGGGCCAGTTATACCAGGCGCAAGGCAACGATCGCACGGCCCAGCCCGGCCGCTGGTTCACCCTCAGCGGCCATTTCGATGGCGGCGCCGGCAAGGCGGCCACCGAATATCTGATCGTTTCCGTGCACCATCACGCCAGCAATAACTACCAGCAGGGCCGCCAGGCCACCTCGCACTACAGCAACAGTTTTACCTGCCTGCCGCGCGACACGCCATGGCGCCCGGGCCGCCATTTTCACAGCCATCAGGTGCGCATCGACGGGGTGCAAACGGCCACCGTGGTCGGCCCGCCCGGCGAGGAAATCCATACCGACGGCTACGGCCGGGTCAAGGTGCAGTTCCAATGGGACCGTCTGGGCACCTTCGACGACAAGAGCTCGCCGTAGACAGCGCAGAACACAGAATCCGGAAAAGTCGTATACCAAGCTCGATTTGGTCCGATTTTGGCGTCCCACGGCGCCGGGAAGAGGGCGGCTTCGAACTCCATTCGCGCGTGCTGCTTGCGGCCGCGGCTCAACCCGGCGGCTGCGGCAGGCATGAGATCGGCTTTCCGAGCCTGGTGCCTATACACCGTCCGAGCGGTCCGATGCCGGCCAACTGACCAGCTGGCGTTCCTTCAACTGCCTGAAGCGCTTGCCCTTGACATGGACCCCGGCCTTGATGCCATCCGGCGTGGTGCGGCAGGCAATGAACCCATGCGCTGCCTTGTGTTCCTCCGGGACATCGAGGCCGGCGTAAATGCCGTAGCTGCGGCCCGCCCGCACCCCCTTGAGCGCAAAGATCGAGGATGCTGACTGGACACTTTTGCCGGCCCGGACCAGGCCACGCGCCTGGATCCTGTTATCCGACCGGAGATGGCCGCCGACCTCGATGTCCCCGTCACTAACGATAGCCTGCGCGACGTCGAGGTCTTCATCCACCTGGATCGATCCGGCCACGCAGCTGCCGCGACACGTGAGGTTTGCTGCGATCAGCTTACCGGTAACGTGGATCGACTGAGCGACATAGGCGTAGCCGGCTACCCACAGCCCCTCGCCTGAGAGTGTGCCGCCGCAGTCGAGCATGCCGCGAATCTGGCCATCGACATTGATGGCATCGCCGCCAATCGACACGCCGCCCTGAATGTCAAAATCGTCTACATCGAACCATCCGCCGACCACGACTGAATTTCCGCTGGTGAAAATGTCGCTTTGTTCATACGACTCACTGCGCGCTTCTCCAAATGCCAGCAGGACCTGTTCGCGGCGCGTGGCGCCATCCCAGTAGCGCAACTCCTGCAGATCATTCGTGACGAACAAATCGTATGCCGCCAGATTACCCTTGCACGACAATATCCCGCGCATCCGGATGTCGCCACAGCTGAGGTTGCCCTCGACAGTGATATCGCCCAGACAAATCAGCTCGTTCAAATGGCACGACCCGGAAACCGTCAGATTGCCTCCGATGAATAGCAGGCCGGCGCTATTGAGGTCGCCGTCGATGAACACATCGCCGACAAAGGTCATGTTCTTGCGTGTCAGCCCCTTCGAGCGGAACATGGTGGTGGCATTCGATTCGGTCTTGCGCATGGAATATCCTTGAGTGATGGGTTGCTCTGGTGCTCAGGTGGGGGATGCGGCAGGACTAGCCGCGTCGCAGGATGACCATCCACATGCCACGCAGCCCGTCTTCTTCCCATGAGCCTTCGAGCACATTCGCTTTGGCCAGGTGCATCCGCGCATTGCCTTTGCCAGCGCCGTTCCTGCCGTTCCAGAGGTAGTAGTGGCCTGGCCCGTTTTCCTTGCCGCGGTAGACCATGTCCGGGTGCTCGCTGGCCCGCAGCGAACCATCGTAGTTGTACGCAATTTCCAGCTCGCCCGGCCGGAACGTGACGCGGCAGGGAAAGTCGTTGTAGGCATTGCGGTGGTTGATCCGTTTGTCGAAATACAGACAGGCCATGACGCTGCCACTCCAGACCGTCTCGCCGTCTACTTCCTTCGCCAGATGCCCGCTGCCGCCCCAGTCGAATTCGCTCAGATCATCCATGTTGTCACTCCCAGTGTCGCCAGGTGCAGCCTGGCGCCCATCAGCCAGCGCGTGGCACACGGGCGCCACGCCCACGGCAAACTACGCGTAGCCAGGTACGCCGCCATTTCAAAATGTGCGAATGCGGTGCTGGTCGCCTCGGCATCCGGCACCATTGCCCGGGACGCATATGCGTGCTCGAAGCGCTGCCACAGCGCGGCGCGACCATCGTCGTATCCGGCCAGGAAACTGTGCACGCTGCGCGGATCGGCAGTCAGGCAAACGCGCTGACCAACGCCTGCCGCTGACGGGTTGGCGCGCACTTTCATCGGTTGGTCACCGATGAACGCACCAGCTGCGTCGCACCGGGCCAAAGGCTAGCGTGACAGGCTGGCATCAGGTCAGCTCGAAGGTTAGCTTGAGACACACCGCACATAATGTCGGCTGGTGGCCATCGACGATCTTCAGCCCCTGCGCATCGGACCACAGACGCAGCGCCTGTCCCGGCCGGGCCATGTGGCCACACATGGTCAGAAAGCCGCCATCCCTGGCGCGGGTCGTCTTTGCCACGTGGACCTGCCGGATCTGCGGCGAGCCTTGTTCATGGTGTCCAACGTAGCCATCAATTTCCAGCTCTGCGCGCAGTGGGCCAGGCGCTGGCGCCACCGCGACGTGCGGCATATCCGGGCTATGCCGCAGGCCGCGCCAGCGTACGTGCTGCCGTGAGGCGCCCGCCGCGCGCGCCCCAGGCACCCGAGCAACGTCTTCCGCCACGCTGCCGGACTGCGACCACCGGTGACCATCCCAATAGGCGAATTCGATGACGTCCTCGTGCAGGCGTTCATACGCACCTGGCCTTGCTGGAAACGTATCCTGATCGAACCAGCTGGTGCGTTCGAGCGAATACGACTTTGCCTGGCCCGGATGGCGTGCAAAACCACCTTCCGGAAAATCTGCCGGTGCCTGCTTCACACTGCCTGGCATGGTCCCGGGCTGCAACCTCGGGAACGCGGACGAAAACTGCACGGCCGCAAGTAAACGCTCCAGATTACCTTTGTCCAGATAACAGCTCGTCATGATCCGCTGCGCGTCCTTCGAGCCCAACTGCGTTGCGCGCCTGACCAGCTTCCACGCTTGCGTCAAGTCGACATCAAGGCCTGCGATGCCCCTGGTAGCGAACAGCTTCGCCGCTGCCAGACGCGCTTCGACGTGGCCACCGGCAGCCGCTGCCCGAAAGTGGACACACGCCAGCGCCTGATTTTTTTGCGGTACCATCCCGTCGCCGTCCACGGCGCCGGCGTACATGGACCCCAACGTGAAATGCGCATCCACATCGCCGTTGTTAGGGCGCGACAGCAGGTGCTCGACCGCTTGCAGCTGCGCTGCCGCTACTGCGCTGCCGGCGGCGCCCTGCTGGATCTGACGCTCCTGAATACTCATCTCATTTCCCCGAAAAGTGCCGATCGCCGTACGGCGCGAAATCGAAATCTTTGACAAACACCACCGTCGATGTCCCTTGCACGAACAACACGCTCGACTTGGCCAAGCCTTTTGCCAGGGCCGTGTAGAAACCCGACTTCAGCCGTTCGCGCTCGCACAAGACATAAAAATCTGACCAGCGCAGGGTCACCACGTCGCGGTTGTGTCGCCGCATGTGTTGGGCAATCTGGTCGGCAAGGGCTTCTGCTGAAATTGGCATGGATCGGGCTTTCTGGATGAACTATTGCGACAATAAAGTAGCAGTCTAGAAAATGACTCTAAGAAAATTCCACCTATGAGAATGTGTTGCTGTAGCAGTGCGGTAAGGTAATTGTACCAGTGCTATAAGTTTCTGTATGTATATTTTTCTCGATAAGACCATGGTTTGGTTCATCCGTGCCAGCAAGTTACGACGACCGCAACCTGGCTGGTGCGCGGGCGAGGAAACGGATCAGGGTCGGTCAGGCGCGGTTGTTGGCTGAGCCGGAAGGCCCGCGTGCCGAGCCCAGACGCTCGCCGGCATGCGAGTGCAAGCCGACAGCGTGGTAATGGTCACGACAAGCGCGTGGCAAGCAGGGCCTGAACCAGTTAGGGGCGCATGATGAATTGGAGATGGCCGGTATTTGGATCGACTGCGCCTGCTTTGTTGTAGGACAGGATTGTCCATTACATCGGTTCGTCGTCGGGTGCGGAGGGCGGGGCGATTCGCCGTGAAAGGATGGCAGCAAATGAGTGAAGGAAAAAAACGCCGGGTACACGCGGCCATCGCCACTGCGTGCCTATTTCATTCAACTGATACCCCTTTTCTGCTCGCTTGCCTTTTCGCGCGCGAAAGTCGGCTTCCTGTTGTAAATCGTGCTGGTATGTACACATAGCAAATACGGTGAGGCGCAGGCCAATTGTGGTAACTTGTCAGCTACATCACCATCAGGAAAGTTCCCCACATGAATATTGAGAAATTATCTATCGCCGAACTGCGTGAATTGCAGGATCGGATAACAAAGCAGTTGAAGATGACAGAGCAAAAAGATATTGCCGATGCCCGTACGCAAATTCTTGAAATTGCCAAGCGAGTCGGTGTATCAGTCAAAGACCTGGTCGGCAGTGGTGCTCCCGTGAAGGTCAAGCAAACGGTCGCGGTTAAATACCGCCATCCTAACGATTCGACTTTGCAGTGGAGCGGCCGTGGCCGTCAGCCAAAATGGGTAAAGGAATGGGTTGAATCGGGTAAAACGATCGACGAAGCAAAGGTTTAATTTACTCCATTTCATACACACCACCCGCACGACTTCCAGCCGGCGTGGTGTGCTTGCCCTTCGTGCTTTATCGGCAAAGCGCTGAGACAACTGGCCAGCACGACCTGATCGAATCCAAGAAAACTCGATCTGTAGACGGCCGGCGGCGCGCCGGAAACGGGTGCGTGATGGAATAGTTTTTGGAAAATCCCAAGGTGGTATTGTTACCTGGTCAAACCAGCGTCCGCGCCTGGCTGCTTTCGCCTCTGCCTTGGTCGCCGCCAAGCTTCCTACACCTCTATCATGCACGTCATCGCTAAGCGGACGCTCACCCTGCGCCGAAACCCCGGTCTCTTGTGAACCGAGTTCCATATGGCCGGCGCTCGGCCCTGCGGGCTCCGCCTAGCGGCCTCCCGCGGCGCTCCAGCGCGACGAAAGTGTCGCTCGACATTGGTGACGTTGTCCAGCGCCGGCAGGGTAGCATACACCCATAGGACCTGAATTGATGGACAGGCGCTTTCAACCGCCGCGCCAGCCGAACAGCCCGGCTGTCACGCCGGTTGCGCCGCCGCTTGCGCTGTAAAGCCGGCCGCGCCAGGTCCAGGGGCCGGGTGCTTTCAAGGGCGGCGCCAGCCCGAAACCCGGCTGTCACCGCCCTTGCGCCGCCGCTTGCGCTCTACAGCCGGCCGCTCCCGGCCAACCCCGACGATGGCAGCACGGGCCGCGGTACCCCGTTCCAGCATCCCCAAGCAAGCGCCCCCCAGGCCAAGCGAGGGGGGCTTGCTTGGGGATAAACGAAGGAACGGGGCAGAGACAGCGGCCCTGTTTCTCGCTGCCTGAAACAAAGTCCCCCTCCCTCCGCCCTCCCAAGGGAGGGGACGAGGAAGTTCGAGCAAGAGGATCCGATGCGACCTCTTTTCTCAGAACAACTTCAGAAGGGGACAATCATGGCTGCAGCGAAACGTCATAAGGCAGGCGAGGTGGCGTGCGAGGACGCCGTTATTGCCCAGGCTATCGATATCCTGCGCAGCCGGATGAAGGCGGAGGGGATCAAGCTGTCGTCGCCCAATCAGGTGAAGGCATATCTGATCTGCCAATTCGGCACCAGTGATCGTGAGATTTTCTCAGTGTTATGGATGGATGTGCGAAACCGTTTAATCGACCATGAAATCCTGTTCTATGGCACCTTGACGCATTGTTCCGTCTATCCCCGGGAAGTCGTCAAAGCTGGCCTGCGCCTGAATGCGGCCTCGTGCATTCTGGTGCATAACCACCCTTCGGGCATGCCGGACCCGAGCGAGGCGGATCAACTGCTGACGCGCACGCTGATCCAGGCGCTGGCTCTGGTCGACGTGCGGGTACTGGACCACATCATCGTGGCCGGAACGCGCACGTGTTCCTTTGCCGAGAATGGCCTGATCTGATCGCCACCAAGCGATGTCGGGAGCCGGGCCGTCCGGCGGCGCTGCGGCTGTCCCGGCGCGCGGCGCCGCCATTGCAGCGAACGGGTTGCCACCACCTATCCGCCTTCGCTCAAAGAGCGGAAAAGATGTCAAGCACGGTCATGGCGCGCATGCCGGCCACCACGTTGTCGGCTCGGCTTATCGACTATGTTACCGATCGGCAGCTTGGTATCGGCCCCCACCGCACCGCCAGCGTACGGCGCGCGCCGCCTTGCCGGTGCCGATGCCGTGCGGGTTGAAGTGCCAGCCTGCGCCGGTGCCATTGATGGGTTCGACCAGCGCGGGCGCGCCAACTGGCGGGTTATCAGACGCGCCCTGACCAGCTGTCGACGTGAGGGAGCGCCAAGCTCCGCTTTGGTAGGCGCGCAGCCGCTCGGCGACAGTAAAAATCCTCTAGTCCTGCTCGATCGCGAACGTTTCATAGGACTGCCGCGGCAACTGCGGCACCAAGTGCGAGATCTGGAAGATGTCGAGGTCCAGCAGGCTCGCCAGGCCGTGTCGATTGTGACTACGTGCGATACCGGTGACATTGGCGCACAGCCGGCGTACAGGGTGGACCTTGGAGACCGCGCCGTGCATCAACATATGGTGTTGACGGCGTTGCCTCAGGGCGAGGCCTTCGAGAACGCTGCGCATGAAGGCGAAGTGGCCCATGTGCAGCTTGACCTTGGTAACGGGGTGCTGGCCAGGTCGGCCGAACCAGCCGCTGGCTTTGCAAGCGCCAGCGATCCGTAAGATCCGCTGTGGCCCGTGCAAAGCGCCGGCCTGGATTCTAATGCGAAGCCCTCCCATCCGAGCATCTGATGCTACATATGCTCCAATTCCAAACGACAGTCGAATAATTAAATAGACAAAAGGTGAAACATAACATAAAATTCAAAGCGTAACGTAACGTTTTAAATTTTGTTTCGATAGAAAGTAAAGATCATGGCACAGCAAGGAAAGATCACCCAAGAGGACGTCAACGTCCTTTGTGCCCGGTTGCGCGCCCAAGGCAAGCGTCCAAGCACGCGCCTGATTCGTGCCGAGCATGGCGCTGGCAGCACCGGTACGATCCAAGCAATGCTGCGCGTGTGGGAGGGGAGCAATCCAGAAGCGGCAACAGCGGTGACCCTGACAACCGCCCTGCAGAAAACGTTGCAGGACAATCTCGGCATCGAGGTATCGCGCGCCCAGCAGGAGCTGCGCGAAAAACTCGAAGTGGCATCCGAAACGATCAGTGACTTGGTGCGCGAGAATGAACAGCTGGCCGACGAGAACGCCCAGCTCGATGATGTCAATGGCAAGCTGCTCGACAGCGTGGCAGAAACGAAAGGCCAGTTGCAGCAACTGCAGGAGGACATGGCGGCTGCCAAGGCCGGTGAGGCCCAGCAACGGGCCGACGCGGATCAGCTGCACATCGCCCTGGCAAGGGCGCAGTTGCAGCTGGAGCAGGTCGAAAAACTGGAGGCGAGCCACGCCGTGACCCTGCAGCAACTGGAACAAATGCGTGTGCGCCAGGTCGAGTCGGAGCGGCAGGCCAGCGTATCAGCCGCGCAGCGCGACGCGTACGCAGAGCGCGTCATGGAAGAGAAGCTACGCAGTGAAAAACTGCTGGGACAGGTAGAAGCGCTTTCACAGGAGCTGGGCAAAGCCGCAGCCCGGGTCGAGGCGGCACAAGGCCGCTTCGAGCTGGTCTCCGCCGAGCTAAGTGTCGCGAAAGACGAAGCGCAGCAGGCGCGTGTCATAGCGGCAAAGGCGCGCGAAGCCGAGGCCGAGTGGAAAGGTCACGTGGATGCACTGCGTGGCCAGCTGAAGTAATTGCCATAGACGACCGGCGCCGAGGTGTCGCAGCGCCGCGGAAGAATGCCTGTTCGATGATCTCCAAAGAGATTAACATCAGCGTGAAGTGGCTGGCCAAGTCCGAAGTGTTGTCAAGCGGATCCGTCGGGAAACTCAATGAAGGCAAGGATAGAGTATGCGACCGGACCAGGCAATTGAATATCGTTGAGCGTGCCTTCGATCGGCCATAGGCGAAGGGCAGGGTGCACAATGGGGCGCGAGTTGAGCGCTGATTTTGACGCGGGGACGACTGCGCCGGACACTGCGACAGCCACTCGTGCCATCGCCTGATGGCATGACGACTGGCGCCAGGTCAGCCAGAACCCGACGCGCATCGCCGGCCGCATTCGCCGCCAGGCAGCACGAGTGTTAAACGCTCGAAGACAAACACCCAGCAGCACACACGGCCCGCCTTGAGCGGGCCTTGCTAGTGAGAGGGCCAGGCATGGTGCCTGGTCGTGGAGGACTAAATCATGAATGGATTCCAGACGGAAGTACGAACCGCATGCCGTACCACCGCCGAGGCGGCAGCGGATACGCCCGTCAGCATCACCATTGAGCTGCGCCCGGATGTTGCGCTGCAACTGGCGCAATTTGCCAAGCGCTCGACCTTCGACACTTTCTACGACTTCACAGAAGCACATCTACCGCACGATGAACGCCAGAGGTGCGCCTACCAGATGATCTCTGGCATTGAATCAATCGGCGCAGCTCTGGCCGTCAATGGCTACGTACCACGATAAAAAGGGGAAATGCCGTGAACCAAACTGAGGCGGTTGAAGCGAAGATTCTACGTTCTATCGAGGCCTGGAATGCCTTGACGGATGCGCAACGTGCTGCGGCTTTGGAAGCCGCAACGACATCCGTGCCGGCGCACGCGATGCGCCATATGGGGTGGGACATTCCAGAATCGCTGCCGCCCGAGCCGGACGGCAGCTCTCCAGCACCGCGACCAAGGAAATCCGTATAAACCGTTTTTAAATATGATTAACGAGTGCGCGAAATGCTTGATGGCTATACGCCAAGAACAGCCCTTTAAAGCGGCCTCGACCAAGGCATCTACCTGGTTGCCTTCCGGAGGGCGGCCGTCATTTAGTTCAAAGGTCATAGCAAGCCCATCTGAGTGTCCGACGCCGGCTTGACCGGTTCGGATTTCTTGGCGCGCGGCGGCACCGGAAATTCCCAGGCGCGCATCTGTTCTGCAGGGTAGTACCGTAGCAAACCGCGCGCGTATTCTGGATCCGAGCCACTGAGCCAGTCGTCCCACTCGCTCTGCGGCACGATCGCCAAGGCGCGCTTTTCGTCACTTGGCTTATGGAAGCGGCGCATTAACGGATGCTTGTCTGTGTTGATGGTCAACTGCGTGAATGAATACTCCGGCCCGGCCTCGCCATCCCATTCACTCCACAGGCTGCCAACAGCGAACATCGACTGGTCGGCCATGCCAATGCCCCAGCGCACCGGCTTGCCGCTTTCATAGTTCGGTTCGTAGAAGGCCCTCGTCGGCACCTATAGCTGCAAGCTGCGCATCACGGAACAGAGCGGCTTCGTCCCCGTCTACCGCCAGTTATTGAGGGGTGGCCGGGATTCACGTAAAATTCCGCACAATCTGATACAAGCCTCTGAATTTAAAGAATTTTCGTGGAGAAATTCATCGGCGGTACAACTCGCTCCAGATCCAACGTGTAATCTCCATAGCGGTTGATATGTTCGGTCCGGTACGGCGCCAAGCCGGCAAGAATCGCCTCGTCAATGGGCAAGCCCTCCCCCTGCATCTCTTTCAAGACACCGGTCATCGCCTCCACGTTATGAAGGATCGCGAGATTGGCGACCAATTGGTTGTATTTGACGACCTTGCGTTGCTCGTGCCGTACGTTTTCTGCAATGAGCCCCTGGTTACCAAAAAATAACCACTTAATGAACTGGTTGAATTCCTCACTCTTGTTGGTCGCAGCCTGAATTGTCCTGCGCAGCTCGACGTCACCAATATATTTCAGCAGGAATTCTGTACGTACAACGCGCCCCAGTTCCCGGAACGCGAAGTACAGCTTATTCTTCCGGCTCGCCGTTCCAAGGCGGCGCAAGATTGTCGAGGGCGTGATCATGCCGGCCTTGATGGAAAGTGCAATGCGCAACATGTCGGGAAGATGCGTTTCGATCAGGTCCCAGTTGATGGCTTCGCTAAAGAGCCCATTAATATGCTCGTAGCGCACGCCCCGATCCGGCTTGAAGAAAATCAGTTTCTTCAGGCTGCGGATGCGCGGCATGAGATTGATCCCAAGTAAGTAGGCCAGGCCAAACACCGGCGCGCTCTGGGCATGCGTGTCCCCGTGCAGCGTGTCGGGCTGGACGTCCGACTCGTTCTTAATCAGGCCGTCCAGGATATAGATCGCCTCGTAAACCCCGCATGGAATGAAATGGCTGAACAGCGCGATATACATGTCAGACACATGGTAGTAGCCGATTCCTCCATAGCCTCCATAGCGGATATGATATTCCGACAGCAAGTTCTGCTCATACATATTCCACTTGGTGCCGTCGGCCGAAGCGCTTTTTCCACTACCCCAGTATTTTGGCAGTAAGAACTTGTTATAGGCGTTGATGACCTGCACCGTCGCTTTCTCCAGCCGCTCCTCGGTCACGTGATGCAGGTTTAGCCAGGCTACTTGCTTGCGGCTCAGGTCTTTGACGGAGCGCGCTGTCTGCGTGGCGCCGAGATTGCAGCCATAGCAGAACAATGTCGTGATGAAGCGTTTGCGCGGATCGTCGATCTTCGAGTCGAACCCGGACAAGGGTCCAAAGTGCTTATGGAGATTGAGCCAGCCCTCGGACTCGACAAGGATATCGAGAATGTTCTTTTCCGGCAGGCGGGCGGTCAGCAGCTTGTCGATCTGCTCGAGCGCGGCCGGCTTGTCGTCCTTGGCATGCTTGCGCAGGACCAGTTCGGTACCGAGCAGTTCGACATGCTCGTTTTCAGGCAGGCCGGCGTCGACGCGGCTGGCAGTTTCGCCCAGCCACTTTTTGAGCCCGGCAGCAAACTCCTTCGGCTCCGTCGGAAAACCGAGCATGGCGCCATAGTCGGCCACTTGGGCCTGATAGGAGTCCCAGTCGATCAGTTGCACCCGGTAGTCGCTGTACTGGTCACTGTTGGCGACGTACAGATCCCCCGACTGCAATTCCTGCATCGCCTCGGTCAACACGCACAGCTCGAAATACTTGCGGTTGACCTCGGTAACCGGCGCGCCGCCTGACCGCTGGCCAGTGATCAGCCGGCGCCATTTTTCCGGGATCCATTTGAGGTTGATGTTCGCGCCGGCAATCGAAATACAGTCTCTATGGCTTTGGCGGTTGGCCAGCACAAAGCGGATGGCGGCGATGAGCGACAGGTCTGCGGACGTGGACTCCAGGTTCAGCAGGCCCAGACAGTTGAGCAGCAAAGGCCGCTGCGTCTGGTAGGGAGCCAACATGAACGGCAAGTAGTTATTGCCCGCATAGGCGATATGCTCATCACACTCGATCAGCAGGCTTCCCGGATCGTCATGAAAGGCTGCCGCGATGCGTGTGCCGCGCTCCGCGTCGGTCTCGCCTTCCTGAAACGCTTCGAGTACGTCACGCAGCTGGGCGATCAGTTTCTCGGCGCGCTTTTGATGTTCGAGATAGTATTGCTGGAGCGCAAGCTCGGCGCCGGTGTGGATTTTTCGAAGCTTACGGATGAACATGCCCACCGCATCGTCCAGCGCCTTGCACAGCTGGGCGTGAAACAGCAGGACCATCAGCACATAGCGCTTGTTGGGCTGCGTCGACTTCATGTCCGCGGCATCCAAGGCCCGCGCCTCATGGATATATTGGCTGCGCTTGACGACAGGAATGTGATCGACCGCCGGCAGTTCGCTAGACCAGCTTTTGAGCCAGCCTATGTGTTCGAGGTACTGGCGCACTTCCGTGTTGGTCGGCTTCTTCGGCTCCAGCTTCAGTTGCTGCCACCCGGTGAGCGACTGTTGCGGTGCGCTCGCCAGCATGGCGTCAAATCTCTCGATGACGGCCGCCGCGAGGGGTTCGGCCAGCGAGCGGAAAAAGCGGTCGTTGACCTGGTTTCGCACTTTCTGCGCTTTCCGGTTCAAGGTGCTAAACGCCGGCAGCTCGAAACGTTGCCGGATCAATTCCTCGATGACGACGTTGATGATGTCGGCTAATTCCTGCTTTGTCTGCGCCGCCTCGGTTGCCGCCGATTGAATCGCGCTGTCCGTGTCGGCTGTAACGGGGCGGATGCCCAAATAGCTCCGGATGGCCTCCATAAAGCGCTGGCGCGAATCCGATCGCTCCTCGAGGGCGATATCGCGGGCTGGAATGGAACGGTTGTGTGTCGATTTCGACAGGAAGGAAACGATTGGCGCGGGAATGTCCGCCAGCATGGGAAAGTAGCCCAGCCGCTGCACTGCTTTTAGTAACAGCATGATATACAGCCGCGCGGGAGCTGTACGCCCTGTTCTGCGTGCGAATCGAAGTTCCTCGTCGCTCGGCGTGTAGACATCTGCCAGCTCGCGGTGGGTCAGCTCCGGCTTGAACCGCGGATAGGCCGTTTCATGAATACTGGTCAAGCAAGTCCCTTCGATTAACTAGCAGCGAGGCGCCCCATTTATTTCAGCTTTAGAATTCGACGCGCCCCATTTAATACGATGATGCCGATGACCGTGCCGATCACTAAATCAGGATAATGGGAGCCAGTCCAGGCGACGAGTGCGCCCGCGACAATCACGCCGATGTTCGCAATGACGTCATTGGCGGAGAATATATAGCTTGCCTTCATATGGGCGCCGCGATCCCGCTTTTTTGCGATCAACACCAGGCACGCGACGTTCGCCGCCAGCGCGAGCGCGCCGACGCCCATCATCAAGCCGGATTCCGGGTCGCTACCAAGCAGGGTGCGCCGCACGACCTCTCCAAGCGCCCCGAGCGCAAGCGCCATCTGCAGCCAACCAGCAACATGCGCTGCGCGCGTCTTGAGCGATGCGGCCCGGCCCACGGCGTACAACGCAAGGCCATAGACGGCGGCGTCGGCGAACATATCCAGCGAGTCGGCTACCAAGCCCGCCGATTGAGCAATAAGGCCCCACACCAATTCGAGTACAAACATGGCGCCATTGATCGCGAGGAGCAAGCGAAGGACTTTCGCCTCTGACTCGTTACCCGCCTTGTCAGCGTCGGCACCATCTTCGGGGGCTGCTGGCGCCGCACTGATCAGATACGCACCAAACTGTAAGGGAATGAGCTTCGAGAGGATGGGATCGATGGTGCCGGTATGCGTCACGTGGAGCTGTCGCTGTTCGATATCGAAGTTGAGCGACTTGATACCTTCTATGTCGGAGAGCGCCATGCGGATCATGTTCTCTTCTGACGGGCAATCCATCTTGGGAATCCCCAGCGTGCTGGTCGTCCGTGTTGCTCGGGCGGCTGCAGGGCGCGACTGGCGCAGTTCGACGCCCAGTCCCAAAGGCAGCAGCGCATCGACCAGCGTTCCTGGAGCACCGCGATGGAACACCGTTACCGTGCGCGTGTTCAAATCGAACGCCATGCGGTCAATATCCGGGACGCTCCCCAAGGCCATCCGGATCAAATTCTCTTCGGATGGGCAGTCCATCTTGGACACGAATAAATCGGTTTCCAAGGTGACAGGAGCGGAAGTTGGATCTGGCGTCATGGTGATGTACTTTCGAGTTGAATCCGCTCAGGTTAAACGTTCAAGCAGCTTTAACGTCAAGCACTGTAAGCATCGATTATTGGCGAGGTGTCAGAGCGTCGATAATCCGGCAATCGGAAACCAGGCCGCCCTTGCAGGAGGCCAAGAGACTAGTGAGTCGGTCCTTCAAGAGGAGCAAATCGGCAATCTTTTGTTCCACTACGGCAAGATGGTTCTCGGTCAGCGCAGTCACCGTACAGCAGTCGCCATTCTGCTGGTCGGAAAAAGATAGCAGGCTCCGGACCTGGTCAATCGTAAAACCGATGTCACGCGCACGCCGTACAAAGGTAAGGCGGTCGAGGTCGTCATTCCCATACTGCCGATAATTGCTCCCCGAGCGGGACGGCGACGCGAGCAGTCCTATTTTTTCGTAATAGCGAATCGTGGCAGCCGGTATCTCGGCTGCGCTGGCCAGTTGGCCAATCGTAAAAGTAGGTGACATGGCGCTTGACCTTAAAGTGACATTAAGGTTTATAAAGACTCTTTGCCATCCCGTCAAGCCATGGAACCTATGCGTATCCGGATTTCTTTCTTCATTGTTGCCACTGTGCTGGCTACGACCGCTGTGGCGCAATCGGTCGTCGAGAATGGTACTGCCCTCAGATTGGGAGACGCCGTGGCGAAGGCGCGGCTTCAGGCGCCCGCTCTCCAGGGGGCGGATGCTGCCGTGCGTGCAGCCGAGGCCAACGTGCAACTATCCGGCCTGCGGCCCAACCCAACGCTGTCGGTAGAAGCTGAAAACGTCATGGGTTCAGGCCGCTACACCGGTTTCGGCGGCGGTGAAAAAACCGTTTCATTTTCGATACCCTTGGAACTGGGCGGTAAGCGTCAAGCCAGGGTCGGCGTGGCGCGGGCTGAAAGCATTGCTGCTGGGATTGGCGCCAAAGCGTCGCAAGCCGACTTGACGCTGCAGGTAACCGAAGCTTTCGTTAGCCTTGCCGCAAGCGAGCGGCACGCGCAGATCGCTAAAACGAGTCACGAGCTGGCCGAGCGCGCCTTCCATGCGGCACGAGAACGGGTGCGAGCGGGTAAAGCGTCTCCAATAGAAGAGCAACGCGCTGATGTCCTGCGCATTAATGCGGAGGTCCGCCTGGGCAAGGCAGTACGCGCAGTCGAGTTGGCTCGGTCCAATGTGGTACGGCTGACGGGCGTCGCAAAGCCATTTGCAATCGCATCGCCCTGGTTTGAGCATGTTGAACGTAGTGACGTACCTGCCGCTTCAGGTGCGGGACTGGCAATTGTGGCTGCTGATGCCGAGGTCGCCGCTGCCGCTGCCCGCATTGTCGCGGCCAGGAGCGACCGCGTTCCCGACGTTACACTCACCGCCGGCATGCGCCGCTTTGGAGAAACTTCCGATAAGGCGGCTGTAATCGGTCTGTCAATCCCCCTCCCACTGTTCAATCCGGGTACAGCCGTTTTATCACGCACGCGGGCTGAATACGATCGAGCTGTAGCAACGCGCCGTGCCGCTGGGCTGGCATTTGACCAGTCCATGGAACAGGCAAACGCCGAGGTTGCTGATGCCGTTGAGGCGGCGCGCGCGGCGAACGGTCCCGCCTTGGCCGCTGCGGAGGAAGCGGCACGTATCGCACGGCTCGGCTACCGCGAAGGTAAATTCCCCCAACTCGAACTGATCGAGGCCGAGCGTTCGTTGGCCGAGACTCGCCAGGCATCTGTAGATGCACTGACGGCATTGCACACTGCGCGTGCGCGTCTGGCGCGGCTACAAGGTTCCACTTCTCCAATTTATAAGGACTGACCATGCAAGCGGTATTTCGATCGGGCCTGTGCGCCGCCATAATTCTGTTGAGCGCGTGCTCGCCCAAGCCTGAAGCGGCGAAGCCGAAAGATTCGGTCGTGGCTCAGAGTGACGACAAGAAAAACGATAAGGACGAAAAGCAAGAGGAGAAGGAAGCCAAGTCCGATGCCAAGAGCGAGGCTAAGGAGAGCGGCGGAAGCGAAGAGAAAGAAGGCGAGTCGGAGGGCAAAGAAGATTTTGTCACGCTTTCTGATCAGCAAATTCGAGCAGCGGGAATCGACGTTGCGCCGGTACGGCAATCCTTCGCTGGCGCCATTGAGGCCCCGGCCGTTATCGCCGCCGATCCCAAGCAGGCGGCCGTTGTGTCCAGCTCCGTCGGCGGGCGGGTGGTCGAAGTGCGGCGCAATCTCGGTGAAGCAGTCGGTCGCGGCGACGTGCTTGCTGTTATCGAAAGCCGCGACATTGCCCAGCTGCGCGCCGACATCGAGATTGCGAAACGCCAATATGAACTAGGCCAGGCAACCTTCAAGCGGGAAGAACGCCTGTACGGAGAAAAAGTCACTTCCCGCCAAGAGTTCGAAGTAGCGCGTACCTCGGCGCAAGAAGCGGGGACCCGCTTGCGCTTGGCCGAGCAGCAGTTGTCCGCCGCGGGCGGCGCGGGAGGTGGCCAGCTGAACCGCCTGATGTTGCGCTCGCCCATCAAGGGCAATGTCACGGCCCGTCAGATTGCGCTCGGCGATATTGTCGAACCGAACGCGCATTTGTTCGAGGTCGCCGATCTTAACAAACTGTCCGTCGAGCTGTCCCTATCGCCGGATGACGCGGCGCGTGTAGCAGTTGGCGCGACCGTGGATGTCTCAACGGATGGCCGTTCCGGATCGGCCCGCATCACCAGTATGTCGCGAATTCTCGATCCAACAACGCGCCAAGTGCGCGCAATCGCGATGCTGCCCAATGAGCGCGGCACCTGGCGCATCGGAGAAACCGCGCGCGCCTCCATCGCTCTTTCGGGCAAAGCCGATGGCGGCCAGCTTGCAATCCCACGCACAGCGGTACAAACCGTCGAGGACAAGCCGAGCGTGTTTGTTCGCGCGAAGGATGGGTTCGCGATCAAACACGTCGTTCTGGGCGCTGCCGCAGCTGGCTATGTGAAGGTTTTGTCCGGCTTGAAGGGAAACGAACAGATCGCCGTGAGCAATACCTATCTGTTGAAGGCCGAGCACGGCAAAGGTGAGGCTGGCGACGATGACTAATTTCCTCATCCCAGAACATTCCGAGGATTTCCAACCATGATTTCACGCATCGTCAATTTTTCTGTCGCTCGCCGGTGGCATGTACTCATCGTGACGATTCTGCTGTCGATCATCGGTGCTGTTGCGCTAACCCGCCTTCCCATCGACGCAGTACCGGACATCACTAATACGCAGGTCCAAATCAACGTCGTGGTACCAGCCCTCTCGCCAGCCGATGTCGAGCGCCAGGTAACGTACCCGATCGAAACCGCGTTCGCCGGCATCCCGGGACTTGAATCTACGCGCTCGCTGACCAGGCATGGCTTCGCGCAGGTGACAACCGTATTCAAGGATGGGACCGACATCTATTTTGCGCGCCAGCAGATAGCCGAACGAATGCGAGCCGTCGAGCGATCGCTACCCCCTGGCGCCAATGCAAGCCTGGGACCGATCGCGACCGGTCTCGGAGACGTCTATATGTGGACCGTCGAGTTCGCGGCGAAGCCAGGCGCGAAGGCGGGTTCAGGTGCCGGCCTGCAGGCCGATGGCAGTTATGTCACGCCCGAGGGCGAGGTGCTGCGCAGCGCGGCTGAAAAGGCGACCTATCTTCGTACGGTACAGGACTGGATCGTCGCGCCCCAGCTAAAAAACACCGAAGGACTGGCCGGAGTTGATGTTATTGGCGGCTATGTCAAACAGTATGTGGTCACGCCCGATCCACAACGGTTGGCGGCACTGGGAATCAGTTTATCGATGCTGGGTGAAGCACTTGAACGCAACAATACCAGTGTCGGCGCTGGCGTAGTCTTCCAGAACGGCGAGGCACTTACCGTGAAGGCCGATGCGCGCATTACTTCGACAGACGAATTGGCCAAGACCGTCATCACTACCCGGAGCGGTACGCCGGTTCTGGTTTCGCATGTCGCCACTGTCGGTCTCGGCCAGGAGGTGCGGTTTGGATCCGCGTCAGAAGGCGGGCAAGAAGTTGTGGTAGGTACTGCCGTGATGCGCATCGGCCAGAACAGCCGGACGGTCGCCGCTGCGGTAGACGTGCGGTTGAAGGAAATCGCACGCTCGCTACCTGCGGACATGCTGATCCGGCCAGTGCTCGATCGCACCCGCCTCGTTGACGCGACCATCAAGACAGTTGCGATCAATCTGACCGAGGGTGCGTTGCTGGTGATCGTGGTCCTGTTTGCGCTTCTCGGGAATCTGCGCGCGGCACTCATCGCCGCAGCGGTCATCCCGGTCACCATGATGCTGACCTCCGCCGGCATGCTCAAGGCAGGCTTATCGGCTAATCTCATGAGTCTGGGTGCGCTCGATTTTGGCCTGATTGTCGACGGCGCTGTGATCATCGTGGAAAACGCGCTGCGCCGCATCGCGGAACGACAGCATTCTCTCGGCAAAGTGCTTTCCAGGTCCGAGCGGCTGGAAACGGTAGCGGCTGCAGCGCGCGAAATGATCAGGCCGAGTGTCTACGGCCAAGCAATCATCATTCTCGTGTATGTGCCGCTGCTGACCTTTCAAGGCGTTGAAGGCCGCATGTTCGCGCCGATGGCATTGACTGTCATACTCGCCCTCTTGTTTGCCTTTATTCTCTCCCTGACGTTCGTGCCAGCGGCAATCGCACTATGGCTTTCCCGCCATGTCGATGAGAAGGAAAACAGGATGGTGAAAGCCGTATCGTCGACTTACGCGCCTTGGCTGGACCGGGCTCTGACCCGGCCCAAGCTGATCGGCGTGATCGCCGTCGCCGCTTTTGCCGGTGCCATTGGACTGTTTTCCACCCTGGGCCAGGAATTCCTCCCGACGCTCGATGAGGGAGACGTACTGCTACAGGTGGCCCGCATTCCAGGAACCTCCATCGATCAAAGCCAGGCCATGCAGTTCGCAGTGGAGAAGGCTGTCGCGAAGCTACCAGAGGTAAAGCTGGTATTTTCGAGAACCGGGACGGCCGAACTGGCGGCAGATCCCATGCCGCCCAATATCACGGACACCTTTGTCATTGTCAAGGACCGGGCCGAGTGGCCGAAGCCGAAGATGAGCAAGGCTGAACTGGTTGAGAAGATCGAGCATGCCGTAGCGGGCATCCCTGGTCAAAACTACGAACTTACGCAGCCGATCCAGATGCGCTTCAACGAGCTGCTTGCTGGCGTCCGCGGTGACATCGCCGTTAAGGTCTATGGTGACGACTTCGACGTGATGGTACGGACCGCGGAACAGATCGCGACGAAGCTGCGTGCCGTGGAGGGTGCTGAGGATGTGCGCGTGGAGCAAGTGCAAGGGCTACCACTACTCGATGCGCGCCTTGATCGCGACGCCATGGCGCGAGTGGGGCTCACTGCGCAGGACGTGTACGACACTTTGGCGGCGGCCGTCGCCGGGCGCGAGGCCGGTTCGATCTACGAGGGTGACAGGCGTTTCGATGTCGTGGTGAAGCTGGGTGAAGGGATACGAAACGATGTGGAGGCGCTGCGCCAACTGCCGGTCCTGACTCCGAGCGGAAAATTTGTGCCGTTGGGATCGGTGGCGGTACTAGCCACGGCCAAGGGCCCGAATCAGATCAGCCGTGAAAACGGCAAGCGCCGGGTGGTGGTGCAGGCAAACGTGCGCGGTCGCGACATCGCCGGCGTCGTCAAGGAAGCCCAGGGTAGTATCAACGCTGACGTGCGGGTGCCTGCGGGCGTATGGCTCACATGGGGCGGACAATTTGAAAATCTTGAGCGTGCCCGCTTGCGTTTGGCGGTGGTGGTTCCAGCATGCTTCGCGCTTATCGTAGTGTTGCTTTACTCGGCCGTAGGCTCATGGCGCGCCGCTGCTGTGGTGTTCACTGGAGTGCCACTTGCTCTGATCGGTGGTATCGCAGCGCTGTGGATTTGTGGCTTGCCGTTTTCAATATCGGCGGCGGTGGGTTTTATCGCGCTATCCGGTGTGGCGGTGCTAAACGGTCTGGTGATGGCCGGCTCAATCGACGACCTGGCGAAAACGCTGCCGTGGGATCAGGCCGTGCGCGAAGGTGCGTTGCGGCGACTGCGGCCGGTATTGATGACGGCACTGGTTGCCTCGCTCGGATTCGTGCCGATGGCCCTGGCGACAGGCGCGGGCGCCGAGGTCCAGCGGCCTTTGGCCATCGTCGTCATTGGCGGGCTGATTTCGGCCACAATCTTGACTCTGTTTATGCTGCCTACCCTGTACCGGCGCTTTGCGCGTCCCGAGGAAAGCCTGGCCGAGGGAATCTGATGAGAACGAAACTCGATTGTTATTGCACCTGAAGGACGGGACATGGAAAAACATTATGACGTAGCGATTATCGGCGCGGGCTCGGGCGGGTACATCGCCGCGATTCGGGCGGGACAGCTCGGGCTTTCGGTCGCCTGCATTGAATCGAATCCTTATGCGGCGCCGGACGGCCAACCGCGTCCCGGCGGGACATGCCTGAACGTGGGCTGCATCCCGTCTAAAGCATTGCTTGCGTCCAGTCACTTGTACGAGCAGGTGGTACACCACACTGCCGAGCATGGCATTAGCACTGGTCATGCGACGATCGACGTGAACAAGATGGTCGACCGCAAAGACGGTGTGGTGACCAAGATGGCCAAAGGTATCGAATACCTGTTCAAGAAGAACAAAGTCGAATTTATCAAGGCGCGCGCTAAATTCGTGGGCGCGGGCAATGGCGTATTCGAACTGGAGGTATTGAAAGACGGTACAACGCAACGGATCTCGGCACGACACATCATCGTCGCCACGGGATCGAAGCCACGCCAGCTGCCCGGCACGCCAATCGATAATCAGACCGTCTGCGACAATGCGGGCGCACTGGATTTTCGAGAGGTACCAAAGCGCCTATGCGTAATCGGGGCGGGGGTCATCGGCCTTGAGCTGGGGTCGGTGTGGCGCCGGCTGGGCGCTGAGGTAACCCTGCTCGACGCCATGCCTGACTTCCTGCCTGGCTGCGATATCGCTGTCTCGAAAGAGATGTTCAAGTTAATGTCGAGCCAAGGGCTGAAGCTGGAGCTTGGGGTGACCATTGACAGCATTGCACTCTCCAACGGGGAGGCGGTGATTTCGTATCGCGGCCCAACCGGCGCACCGATGCATCTCATCAGCGACAAGGTGGTCGTCGCGATCGGACGAATACCAAATACCGATGGCCTGGAGCTCGACGTCATTGGCGTGCAACCAGACGGTCGCGGATATATTCCCGTCGATGAGCACTGCAAGACAGCGGTGCCTAACGTGTTTGCGATCGGCGATGTAGTGCGCGGCCCCATGCTCGCGCATAAGGCCGAGGAAGAAGGCATCATGGTGGCCGAAATCATCGCCGGGCAATCCGGCCATGTAAGCTATAACGCTATTCCCTCAATCATCTACACCAGCCCCGAAGCGGCATGGGTCGGAAAGACGGAGCAGGAACTGACACGTGAGGGCCGCGCCTTCAAGTCGGGGCAGTTTCCGTTCGCGGCAAATGGCCGCGCTCTCGGTGGCGGAGAGGCACAGGGGTTTGTGAAGGTACTTGCTGACGCCCAGTCTGATCTGGTGTTGGGCGTGCACATTGTCAGCTCACTCGCGTCCGAAATGATTGGTGAGGCGGCGATGGCATTGGAGTTTTCAGCCTCGTCCGAAGACATCGCCCGGATTTGCCACGCGCACCCGACCCTGTATGAAGCGATCAGGGAAGCGGCCCTCGCCGTCGATAAGCGCGCCCTCAACATTTGATGTCCTCTGTTAGCAAAAACCATATGCGTAAGCCTTTAACTCCCCTCGCTGCTGTGTTGTTTGCCGGCCTGATTTGTGCGGCCGACCTCGGAAGCAAGGCTCTGGTGATTAAACACCTGGCGTACGGTCAGAAAATCGAGTTGATGCCGTCGCTGAACCTAGTTCATGCGGTCAACGAAGGTGCGGCCTTTGGTCTTCTCGCCACCGCGGGAGGCTGGCAACGCTATTTGTTCATAGCGATAGCCGTACTGGCATCGGCATTTTTGATTCACATGATAAGAAAGCCCCGGATCGGCTCTGTGGAAAGGCTTGGTCTGGCGATGATTCTCGGCGGCGCCGTCGGAAACCTGGCCGATCGAACCGCTCGCATGGGAGTTGTGGACTGGCTCGACTTGTACGCCGGGGTACATCACTGGCCAGCTTTCAACATCGCTGACATTGGCATCACGCTGGGCGCCGCTGTGCTCATCTTAAACGAGGTTTTCCGCGCCAGCGCGAACGTGTCGCCTGCCGGCAAAGGGTAATGCTGAGAGACGCAATGAGGACCGTGTGGTAAATTTGCGTCGGGGTTTTATTTTCAAAACCACATAAGGACGGCGTAAATGCTTAATCGCAAAAGAGAAATCGCCAAGTTTTTTTCCGGCTTCGAGGCTTTTCATACCGTTTTTCACGGCTATCTACTTGTTACAGGCGCAGAAGTCTCCGTACTTGGAGTCGCAGCCACTCCAGGGTGGAATTTAACAGGAATTATTCTGAACGGAACGATTGCCATAGCGCTCGGCATCTACGCGTGGAAAGCATAGGAAACCAAAGCACATTATGATCTTCAAACATAGGGCGCGCGCAATCCAACTATTGCTGGCCATTCCACCGGCTTCCGACCGCCCCTGTTAGCCGTTACCGCCGTGCTTTCACCACATTGAATCCAAATCCGATCACTGCAGCCGAAAGCAGGAGTAGCTGGGCGCCGTAGGTCTGCAAGGTTGGATAGATGCCAAGGATAGGTAGCCGCAGGCCGTCCACCGGTGTCGCCATCAACCAGCCTGCTTCCTGCAAACCGGCTATTCCCTTTCCAACGAGGACTACGGCCAGCGCGGCGATCAGCACGGAGCTGTATGAGAAAAATTTTCCGATTGGCATGCGCGCACTGGTGCGCAAGAACACGAAGGCAATCACTGACAACAGAACTAGCCCGGTCACGAATCCGCCGAGCAGTGCAGATCCGTTTCCATCGGCCGCGAGTGCTGAGTAAAAAAGGACCGTCTCAAACACTTCCCGGTACACAGCGATGAAGGCAAGCGCAAACAGCGCCCACGCCGAGCGTTTCTGCATCGCTGCGCTGAGCTGCCCGTGCAGATATGCCTGCCACTGCCCTGCCTGGCCCTTCTGGTGCATCCACAGCCCGACGGAGAGTAGCACCACCGCTGCAAAGAGCGACGACAAACCCTCTGTAATCTCCCGGCTGGCGCCACTGATGCTGACAACGTAGGTAGCCACTAGCCAAGTGACGCCGCCGGCCGCCAGCGCGGAGATCCATCCAGCATGTACGTAGCGCAGTACCTGTGGCCGCTCGGCTTTACGGAGGAATGCAACCATCGCGATCACGATCAGTAAGGCTTCGATCCCTTCGCGCAGGAGGATGGTGAGGGCGCCGACGAACACTGTGGTGGCGTCGGTTTTGTCTTTGCCGGTGACCGCTTCCACACGGACAAAATAGACATCGAGTTGCCGTGCGTGTTCCGAGGCGGCCGCCAGGTTGCCACTGGTGACGGCCCCCCTGTACAGTTGCATGGTTCTTTCTACGTCGATCAGTAGCTGGCGGTCGGTAGCATCAAGCGTCGCCTCGAGTGGTTCGAAGCCATCCAGGTATGCCGACAACGCCAGTTCGGTGGCCGTGGCGCGGTCCCCCACTTTCAACGCTTGCAAGCTGCCCTGAAGCAGTTTACGAGACAGAGCGATTCCGGACTGCCCCTTTTGCTGACCAACCACTTCGGGATGGGTCCGTGTATACGCAACTACCGCCCGGGCGGTAGTTGGCGGCATTGCCTTTGCAAGTTCCTCCTCCGTCACGGTTACAAGTGCACTCATGTCCGGTAGCGTTTTACCTGGCGCGGTATCGCGCGCGAACGCTTCTTTGCCCGCTTTGATGTCCGTATCGTTGAAGCCGAGAGTTCCTACAAAGAACGCCAGGGACCAGCGATCCGCGTCTGACAAGCTGGCAAAAGCCGGCATGGACGTCCCCGCAACACCTTGGCTGATCACCTGGTGTAATGCCATGAGTGAGCGCGACCGAGCCCGCTCCCTGTCGGTGAACGCGATTGGCTTCGGTTCAAGCCTCGTTGCGAGAGGGCCGTCACCGGCTCCGGCCGCGCCGTGGCAGGACGCGCACTGCGCCTTGTACAGCGTGGCGCCACGGGATAGCTCGGGCACGCTTCTAGGCGCCACCGGAAAAGGATAAGCCGCCAGGAGCAACTTGTTCGCGTCCCGGGCGAGCTCGCTGACGCGCAGCGGTGGATCTTTACGTGCAACCGCCTGTTGCAGGCGAGTTACGATCGAAGTCAACGCAGCGTGCGAAGCGTGGGGTGGCAGCGCGATAACCTGAGAGCGGGCGCGCTCAGAAAACTCCTGCATTTCCTTGTATTCCATCTCGCTGATAACCGACCCGTTTTGGACGGCGCCGGCGTAGTCCACGGCCACATAGTCGAGCAGTTGCCAAAGTTGTCGGACCTCCGGCTCGTTTGACTGGGGAGATGCGTGGACATTGTGTAGCGCGAAACCGCAGCAAAATGCGAGATGGAGAAATAGTTTCCAGATGGGGTGCTTCATTCTTGACCGTTCACAGCGACGTTATTGCGGGTATTACACACCTTGTAGCAGGTTGAAGGTCAAGGCTTTTCCAACCGCGCGGGGCGTTTCGCAACTGGCATAGTTGAGTCTCGTCATTTCGTGAGGACATTGCCGACTTATCATCGGAATGTGATTGTATAATGCGGCCATGAAACGCCTTCTCCTCATCTTTCTGATCATCCTGTTGCCGCTTCAAACGGCCTGGGCGGCAGGGCTGTGCAATATCGTGGGAAGCGCGGACGCGGCTGGTACTATCGCGATACTGCCCGAGAATGTAGCTGAAGCAGAGGCATTCGATACAATTGCGGAGCAAGGTTGTGGGACGGTCTGTCCTGCAGGCTGCACCCTGTCGGCCGCTGTTATATCCAGCTCGCTAAATCTGAGTTCGCTCGCAAATGCTGAGCGTACCCGGCTGCCTCCCGAACTCGATTTCGAGTCGCACATTTCCGACGGCCCCCGCCGGCCCAAATGGTTTTCTCGTCGCTAAGCCTGCAACAAGCGCACATCAAGTCTGGCCATCTGGCTCCTATACCGCCAAGCCCCAGACTATTTGAATCCTTCCAGGCATCCCTCATTCAACGTTGAGATACGCTGGCCAGTTCCTGGTCTGCGCCTCTATACCTAAATTCGTATCCCGTCTTTTGGAAATCAGATGGCGGGAAATATCCGACTCGCCGGCGAGTTTCGCACGGCCATTTCGGACAAGACGAGATATCGCTCCACAGGCGGCGTTCGCCGCCTTCTAACTACAAAACAAGGACTCAAAAATGAAACTGTCATCTATATTTCTCTCATGCGTGGTCGCCGGCGCACTCGTCATTTCGTCGACCGCATCGGCCGCTGACGCTAGTTCGCCGCAAGCGCCGGCGGCCGATAAAGTCAGGACCAACAAGGAAGTTCGTGAGGATAGCCCGTTCGGTTATGTTGCCGTACTTGGTACTGCTGCCGAGGAAATCATTATTGTTCCGGGCAAGACACGTCACATCAAAGTGGTCCGACTTGAAACATATCGGATCGTCCATGGTTCCTCTGTTGTGGTTTGGACATTCGATACTTTTGGCCTGCCGACGTTTCCATTATCAAAAATTCTACCTGGCTCGTCGGACGTTACGGTTCATGTGGGTGAAAACCCTATGTACGCCAATTAGTCAGCTTATGATGTCTGAGCAGTAGCTCTCCACGCGCCATTCTAAAGTCAACCGGTCTCGCCTCCTCTACATCGGAGGCGTCCGGGTACATGGCGCGGCAAAATGAGCCCCCCAGACAGCGGCCGCAGCCTGACGCCTTGCTGTCGTTCGCCCGGGAAGACGACACGGTAGTCGTGCACAGCATGTACCGTCTGGCTCGCAACCTGGACGATCTGCGCCGGCTGGTGCAGACCTTGACCAAACGCGGGATACGAATCGAATTCGTTAAAGAGTGCCTGAGCTTAGCCTGTGAGGACTCGCCCATGGCGAATTTGCTGCTGGCGGTTATGGGGCGTTTGGCGTTTTGCGGAATTCGAGCGTGCCTTGATCGGCGAGCGGCAACGCGAAGGGATCGCATTGGCCAAACAGCGCGGCGCCTATCAGGGCCGTAAGAAAGCTCTGGTGGAACCAGCTTGTCGAGCTGCGTCGCCGCGCTGGTGCCGGCGAAAAGAATCAACGCTAGGGCGCGAGTTCGGCATCAGTCGGGAAACCTTATATTAAAGGTGGCGCCAGCTACTTGACCTGGCTTTCGCTCATCAACACGTGAACCCTTATAACGCGCAACTGCAAGAAAAAAGGGCGGCTAGTTCGCCGCCCCGCTTACCTACCGCTTAGAAGCAGCAGGAAAGCATGTTGATACAGCACTCAATGCTGACGCAGCAATCGCTGGTCGCAGCGAAGGCAACGGCGGAAGTCGCCATCAGGGCGACAGCTGCTGTAACTTTAACGATTTTCGATTTCATTTGCGACTCCAGTTGTGAGATTAGATTGAAAAAATGGCCTATTCTTGTCTCGTTCAATCTGGTGGAGTCCAAATTTCTTTGTAACGACTCGGCAAGTAATGGCTAAGTTCATCGGGTATATCCCGCACGAACTGCTGGGCGACGAACACAGTAAAACGAACCCCAGCTATTGGACTAGCCGCAGGTAGGCAGCCCATCTCCAGGCATTGGACAACGCCGCACTCATCGTTCGCGCAACACGTGCGAACTTGTTCTGTCGCATGCACAACTGCGCTGGCAGCCAAAGTTAATGCGAGCAAAAGTGTAAGTAGGAACTTCATTTGTCCAGTATAAAACAAAAATTCGTGCCTAAGCTTAGTAAGCTGCCAGCCGCCCCACCTGTACAGCGTGTTCAGCGTTGGGTAAAGTCCGGGAATGGCAACAGCGAGTCGATCTGGCTGTTGGGGCACGTCGGGAGACGTTCCAATACGGTGGCCAGCCAGCGCGCCGGATCAAGCCCGTTGAGCTTGGCGGTGGCGAACAGGCTCTGGATCGCTGCGGCACGGCGGCCGGCCCGTTCCGAGCCGGTGAACAGCCAGTTCTTCTTGCCGATGGCGATAGGACGAATGGCGTTCTCGACCGGATTGTTGTCGATCGGCAGTGTGCCCGAGGCCGCATAGCGTTCCAGCGCCGGCCAGCGCTTGAGCGCGTGGTCGACGGCCTTGGCCGTGCCGCTGCCGACGGCGACGGTCCGTTGGGTCGCCAGCAGCCAGGCGTGCAGCTCGGCCAGCGCCGGCATGGCCAGTTTCTGGCGCAACGCCAGCCGCAGCGGCGGATCGAGTCCGGCGCCTTGCTGCTCGATCGCGTACAGCGCCGCGATGCGGCGTAGGGCCTCCTCGGCGACGGGGCTGCCGCTGGCGGCGTGCACGTCGAAGAATTTGCGCCGGATATGGGCCAGACAAGCCAGTTCGGTGGGGCCGTCCGTAAACAGAGCCTTGTAGCCCACATAGTCATCCACCATCAGGTGGCCGCGCCAGCCCTGCAGGAAGGCACGCGCATGGGCGCCGGCGCGGCTGGTCTGGTAGTCGAACACGACGATGGGCGGGCCGTCGTCATGCGCGCCGGAGCGGTAGGCCCACAGGTAGGCGTGGCGGGCCTTGCCGCTGCCCGGGTCGAGTTGGCGCACCGGGGTTTCGTCGGCGTGCAGGCAATCATGTTGCCGCAGCAGTTCGGCCAGCCGGTCGGCCAGCGGTTGCAGCGCCACGCCGATGCGGCCGATCCACTCGGCCAGCGTCGAGCGGGCCAGCGGCACGCCCTGGCGGGCGGCGATCTGCTCGATCCGGTACAGCGGCAGGTGGTCCAGATATTTGCAGGCCGCGATCCACGCCAGCAGGCCGACGGCGGCCATGCCGCCATCAATGACGGCCGGCGGGATAGTCGCGGCCGTCACCGACTGGCAAGGACGGCACGCGTATTGCGGACGGATATGGCGGTGCACGAAGAAGCGCGCCGGCTCCACGTCCAGCTGCTCGCTGACGTCCTCGCCGATCTTGACCAGGTCGGCGCCGCACTGGCCGCATTGGCACGACTCGGGTTCATGGCGGTGCTCGATGCGCGGCAATTCTGGCGGCAGCGGCTGGCGGCCGGCGCGCTTGCGACGCGGCTTGGCCGGCGCCTGGCCTTCGAGTTCCTCTTCGATCGCGGCCAGGTCCATGTCGACCGTTTCCTCGAACAGCAGGCGTTGCTCGCCGGCGAGTGCTTCACTGGCCTTGCCGAAGCGTATGCGCCGGTAGTAGGCCAGCTCGTGCGTCAGCGCGGTGATCTTGAAGTCCTTCTCGGCCAGCTTGGCCTGCTGCTGCGCGAACAGCGCCTGCACCTGCGCCAGCAGAGCCGGATCGATGTCGGTGCGGGCAAGTTCGTTGAGCAGGTCCATGCACGGTAGTTTACCGGGCGGGCGTGACGTTTACAAGTAAAACAGTTGACGTCGTCACAGGCGCCACTGGGTCGGCGCGGGCGCCGACAGACGCTGCCAGTCCACTCCGGCCACCAGCCATTGCCACTGCTCGGCGCTGATCTGCCAGCTCGCTTCGTCGGCCTGCGGCCAGGTGAACTGGCCACGATGCAGCCGGCGCACGCACATCCACACGCCGGTGCCGTCCCAGCACACCAGCTTGAGGCGGCTGCGACGGCGGTTGGCGAACACGTAGGCCGTGCCGTCGCACGGCGGGCGCCCCAGCGCCTGCTGCACATGCAATGACAAGCCGTCGATGCCGGTGCGCATGTCCACCGCCGCTGTCGCCAGCCAGATTGCATCGGCCGATAGTTCCATCACAGCGCGCGCATCAGTTCGGCCAGCCAGCTGGCCGGCACCTCGCTCGGCAAGCTCAACGTCCAGCCGCGCTCGTTGCGCAGGCTGATCGTAGCCACCAAAGGTGCCGCCGGCGCCACCCGCACCGGCAACAAGCTGGGCACGGACGACACCTTGGCCAACCGCCGTACCCAATAGCCAACTTGGCGAATCGGAAAGCCATGCTCGATGGCGTATGCCCTCTGCGACAGTCCGCTGGCCCGCCACTGCGCCACCCGCTCCTCCCACACCTTCTGCCGGTCCTCGTTTGACATCTTTACCTCCCGTAGTGATCGAGAGGATAGTTTGGCGAGGCCAATCAGGAATTCATAGATGGGATGGTTGGCCGCTTACGATCATCCAGTAAGTTATGGCCGATAGAAATGCGCCATGGTTCGCCTCGCCTGGCGCGACTTGAACCGGCAACGGATCGCTGTGCCGATCCGATTACACTAGTTGTCCAGGCGGCGACCAGTCTGATCAGTGGGCGATGTCCGGGGTGAGCGGGTGCAGGCACTGGCGCGACAGCGCGGTGAACTCGATTTTCAGCCATGTTCAGCCAGCTTCCATGCTTGTGCGTGTAATGGAATTTCACCTTTTGCAACAGGACGTTCGCCTTGTCGGGCGTGAAATTCGGTATCTTCCCGTGCCGGCTGGCCCGGCTGCATAGGCTGCGGGGGCCTGGCGTCGTCAATTAATTGTCGCGGCGTTTCATCGAAGCAGATGACCGGCCGTTGTCGGTCATACGGTGCGGCATTGAGATCGAGCGCATCTTCCATGGCCGCCACGAAATCGCCGCTCACTTCGGCGGTGCACCACTCCCGCTTTGCCAGGGCATGAGATCGTTTTTTTGAGGCGGGGGCGCACCGTCTCCGGCGAGATCGATTTGGCCAGCCTCAAGTCCACCACGCGCCCGACGAGCAATTTGAGCGTCCAGCGCGCATGTTGCTCATCGGGTGTGCTGCATGCCTGCGCAATCAACGGCGTTTGCGCCCGCTTTCATCATGATCGTGCTCCAGAAGAAATTTTCCTAAGGCTTGGGCATCACCACTGACGCTCCGCTGCACTCGTCTGCCGACGGGACGTCAAATTCAATTGGTTAGGCCACTAGCGTCATCCGTGGTCATTCTTTTCCCATGTCGATGATTGTCACCTGCACCTCAATGCGCTTGCAGGTCACGTGATGAGGCCTTGGTTGTTGCGCCACGGATGTTCCGCGTCGGGAGGCCCCATCAGCTGGTTTCGCGCGCGAAAGTCCAAAGCAGCCGCAAGGTCACGACCTGGGCCGCAATCCCGGTCTGTCGTGAACCGAGCCCCATATGGCCGGGTCTCGGCCCTGCGGGCTCGGCCCGGCGGCCTTCCGCTGCGCTCCAGCGCGACGAACGCGTCGCTCGGCATTGGTGGCGAGGCCAGCGCCGGCAGGGTGGCATGTACGCATAGAACCTGAAGTGATGGACCAGCGCTTTCAACCGCCGCGCCAGCCGAACAGCCCGGCTGTCACGCCGGTTGCGCCGCCGCTTGCGCTGTGAAGCCGGTCGCGCGAGGTCCAGGGGCCGGGTGCTTTCAAGGGCGGCGCCAGCCCAAAACCCGGCTGTCACCGTCCTTGCGCCGCCGCTTGCGCTCTACAGCCGGCCGCCCCGACCAACCCCGACGATGGCAGCACGGGCCGCGGCACCCCGTTCCTGCATCCCCGAGCAAGCGCCCCCCAGGCCAAGCGAGGGGGGCTTGCTTGGGGATAGAGGACGGAACGGGGCAGAGACAGCGGCCCCGTTCCTCGCTGCCTGAAACAAAGTCCCCCTCCCTCCGCCCTCCCAAGGGAGGGAACGAGGAAGTTCGAGCAAGAGGATCCGATTCGACCTCTTACCTCAGATCAACTTCTTCGAAGGGAAAGACCATGCAAACCAACCCGCACCTGAAACAGTCTGCGCGCGATCTGCCGATCGTCGCCACGCTGGTGGACAACGACCACGAGCGCCTGCGCTGCCTGCCAGCGATCGCCGGCAACCGTTGCGTCGTGCTGGAAAACACCATCTACGCCACGCTGGCGCGGATCTGCGCCTCCTATGACGGCGGCTATTGGCATTTCTACCAACTGTCCAATGGCGGTTTTTACATGGCTCCCGACTCGGACGCCATGTTGCGCCTGTCCTGCGCGAACTACTTCGAAGATGAGGTCAGCGCGAATACGGCGGGAATCATTGCCACCGCCTCCGCCTACAGCACGCTGTCATTCCTCCAGGACGGCGCGTGTTTCGCGATCGCCTATCACCAGTTGTCCGATTTTATCTTTCAGCACCGCGACGCGGGGCTGATCCGCGCGGCACTGGACTAAGCACAAGGCCTCAGGAACCGGTCCAGCCTGAGTTCCCTGGTAGCGGACCGCACCCTGCCGGGACGAGCCGATCGCGGCAGGGCACAGCCAACCATCCACTTCAGGAGCAGCAATCATGCAAGCAGAAATTCACCATACTACCCTCGCCAATGGCGTGCCTAAACTCGCGGCAATCGCGGACGCGGTGGCTGAACTGACCCGACACGCCACGGTTGTCACCGCTACCTGCGCGCAGCTGGTGCGCAGCAAGTACAACGTACGCACGAAACAAACCGACCTCAAGGTCCTCGCCGCCCTGATCCGCGCGCATGGGCTATTGCAGAACCTCGTCGGCTACAGGCAGCTGGTGGACGGCGTCGAGACGGGGGTGATCGAAATCGTCGCTGGCGGGCGCCGGCTTGAGGCCATCGGACAGCTGGTCGGTGCGGGCGAACTGCCATCGGACTACGGCATCGATGTCCTGCTGGTGACCGAGGACGAGGCCATCGACATCAGCTTGGCGGAGAACAGCGGCCGTGAGGATATGCATCCGGCAGACCTCTACGTGGCGATGCAGGCCATGATCCACCATGGCCGCGCCATCGAGGATGTGGCGTTGCGCTTTGAACTGGAGGTGGCAACCGTCAAGCGCTACCTCAAGCTGGCGAACATTTCGCCGCGCCTGCTCGCGATGTTTCGCGACGGCGAGTTGAACTTCGAACACATGATGGCGTTCGCGCTCGTTGACGACCACGCCGAGCAGGAGAGCGCGTGGGACAGCCTGTCGAAGTACAACCGCAGCGCCTACGATCTGCGCCGACTGCTGACGGCGCAGAAGATCAATACGCAGTCGGATCGCCTGGCGCGCTACGTGGGCATGGACAGTTTCGAGCAAGCCGGTGGCATGGTCGAACGCGACCTGTTCAGCGACAGCGGCACCGGCTACATCAGGGACGCGGGCTTGCTGGAGAAGCTGGCGATGCAGAAACTGGAACAGCACGCCAAAACACTCCGGAAAGAAGGCGCCGCATGGGTCGACATCATGCCACGGGCCGACCATGCCGATCTGGCGCAGTTCGGCCGCGTGCGTACCACGAACAGCGTGCTGAGCGAGGAGGCGCAGCAGCAGGTGGATGAACTGACCAAGCGCATGACCGTTCTTGTCGAACGCATCGACGCCGCCGATGAAAACGACGAGGAGGAGCTGGCCGGGCAGCTGCGCGAGGAGCAGGAGGCCTTGTCGACGCAGCGCGCAGCCATCCTCGCCACCTGTACCAAGGTGCCGCATGCCGAGGACAAGGCGATTGCCGGTGCCGTGCTCTACATCGACAGCAACGGCAAGCTGGCGGTGCTGCAGGACGCCATCCGGCTGGCCGACATGGCAAAGCGCGCCAGCGAGAAGGTCGGCGTGGCGGTGAGCAAGCGTCCCAAGGCCGACCATTCGGATCGGCTCACCGCCGAACTGAGCTCCCATCGCACGCTCGCCCTGCAGGCCGAAATGATGGACCAGAGCGATGTGGCATTGGTCTACCTGACCTACACGCTGCTGAAATCAGTGCTGATGGCCTACGGCGGCTACTCGCGCAGCACACTGGCGAAGATCAGCCTGAGCCGCCCCACGCTGACCGAGGAAGCCGGCAAGGGCGAGGCGGCAGCGGCCGTTGCGCAGCGCCGTGAGCAGCTGCTGGCCCGCCTGCCAGAGGGCAGCAATGCCGAAGGCTGGCTGGAATGGCTGGGCGCACAGCCGCAGGCGGTGGTGCTGGAGATGCTGGCCTTCTGTGTCGCCAACTCGCTCGACGCCACCCTGTCGCGCGAAGAAGCGTCGCCGCAGTTCGCCACACTGGGCCGGGCGCTCAAGCTGGACATGCGCAAGTGGTGGCGCGCATCGGCAGAGCACTACTTCGAGCATGTGTCGGTGGCGCGGATAGTGAAGGTGGTCAGCGAGGCAGCGTCGGCCGAGGCGGCGGTACCGCTGGAAAAGATGAAGAAGAAACAGGCCGCTGAGGCCGCCGAACGTGCGGTGGCGGACTGCCGCTGGCTGCCTGAGTTGCTGCGCACGGCCTAAACCAAGTGCCCCGGTCGCAGCTGGCCGGGGTTCCCGGCGGCCGCGTGGCCGCTGCCTACTGACTTTCGCGCGCGACAGTCGAAGGAGACCAGCATGACTTTACAGCGACATTGGATCGCGACGATGCGGGCGGGCGCGCGGCGTGGCAACGCCGACGCGGCTGACCTGGTGGCGTCGCGTCTGGAAAAACTGGAAACCGCCACGCAGCGCCTGCAAGTCGTCAGCACCCTGGCACGCAGCCGAGACGCGGGCGGCCTGCAACAATTCGGCTACCGAAGACCGGCGGTCAGCCGCTTGCTCAACTCCAGCGGCGAGCGTGCGCTACTGGCTGAACCGACGGTGCGCATCTTGAACACACAGCGCCAGATAGCGACGTTGCGCGAACTGGCGCAGCAGCTGGCGGTGGGCGAGGGCGCATCGGAACAGACTGGCGCCGCCGTGGTGGACGAGACTGGGGCACGCGTGTTGTACCGTTTTGCCAGCAAACCGGACAAATCACTGCGCGCGCTGGCAAGGCGGGCGGGTTTTTTTTCGGCCGAGGTACGCAACACCCATGTGCGCGCGCTCGATGCCCAGGCGTTGACCGCGCTGCGCTGGTTGCGCGATGAAATCGCGAAGCGTCAGCGCTGAGGGGGAGATCATGCGGGCAAGTATTAACCAAGTCACACTGATGGGAAATGTCGGCCGCATGCCCTGCTGGAGCGCATTGCCGAGTGGCGCGCCGGTATGCCATCTGCTGCTGGCCACCGACGACTTCGAAGAAGACTGGCGCACAGGCCAGTCCAGGACTGTCACCCACTGGCACCGGGTGGTGCTGACGGGAGCGCTGGCGCAGTCGATGCGCAAGCGCATCGCCAAGGGTGATGCATTGTATGTGGAGGGGCGGATGCAGAGCCGCAAGTGGACTGACAGGGCAGGCGGGATAAGGTACACCACAGAGGTCATTGCCAGCACCGTACTGGTGTACCCGAAACCGATGCCGTCGGCAGGCCGCAACCGGCATGGTGGCGTACCGGTGACCGACCGGGAAATTGCAGCGTGGATCGCCGACTACGATGCGGCAGATGCCTGCCTGCGGCGGGAGCAAGCGATGCGCGTGCCGCCAAGGCGAAACGGCGGTCTTCAGGGACGGCGCTGGCCGACGTGAGACGGAACGCTAGGAACCCAAGGCACGGGACTACCCGCTAAAACTTTGGAAACTCAGGCGGGTTGCCCGCCAGCACGCCTATCTACTTCGGCAAGACCTACTTCAAGAGCCACCGCCGACCTGGCCGGAGCCCAAAGATTTTGCCCTCCGGGCCGCTTGTGCCGCCACCCCCAAACCGCCGCATTGTCGCCCTGAAGCGCGTTTGATCTGCCGCAAAGTTACTATAGTATCTATTGATAGTCAATAGTTAGTGACCTATAATTAATCATGTAGGTTATTGATTATGTTGATATTTTACTGGAGGCAGTCATGCACAAAGTAGAAATTCAGGTCGATTTTATCGCTGACATCGGGCTGGCTGCGTGGCGGCAGGAATGTCAACGCATGTTTGATGCATCGTATCCCGGCTGCGGTCTGTCGCTGGAGGTGTTTGTTGCGCGTTTGAGCGCAGCGATTGACGAACGGCTTGCGCAAATTCCCTTCGCCGACCGAGATAACGCCATCGCTATTGCCGAGCAGTTTGGCTATCAAACCATGGCAGAACGCAATGAGGACGCGGCTTCGAATGCAGAGCACGGTGATTGCTGCCATGGCATTGCGTGGGGATGCTGCCCTGCGGGATGCGGCTCCGGTTACGACGATTAGACAAGCGCGTGGCGCAGTCGCCGCGCCGATCCGAGATTTTATGGAGGCACGATCATGCATACATCATCAAAACTGTATCTGAAACATCGCGTGGAGCGGCGGCGGGAACACACGCCCGGTCAGCTCAAAGCGATTTTCCAAAGAACACTGTCCCTCGGCAAGGATATGGATGACCGCGGGCTGCACTGGACGTTGCCAAAGGAAGTGATGCCAGAGCAGCGTCTGGCGTTTATGTTGGCCGTCTATTTCACCGGTGGCGGCTATGTCCTGATCGACGGCGCGCGCGGCTTGTTACCAGTGGAAAAGGTGGCACAACAATTTGCGAAGTTGCAAAAGGCGCGAAAAGCCGGATCGTATCACGCCGGACATGCGTTTGCGCAATTGCACGAAGCATTGGGCTATGGCCATCATGAAACGCAAGGCTTCGGCCTGATCCACGCTGACGATCTGCGTCCGGTCTACGGCTTCATCAAAGGATTTTCGGACAGCCTGGCCCAGTCACTGGAAGCGGACGTGATGCGTGTCATTCGGCCGGAATTAACAGCTGGCAATGAGTTATTGATCAATAACTTGCGCCGCTTCATCGGCGACCATCGAACCCTGGAAACTGTTGTTGATGACATTCCAGATCACGGGAGGGGAGCGTAATGAGCACCATGTCGATCGTGGGCCTCGAGCAGGCCATCAACCAATGCAAGCGACTGCATCCGCCGGTCGATTATGTCCTGACCCCCGAACTACGGATGCTGGCCACCTTATGGGGTGACATGATTTATCGGCACATCGAGACGATCGAACTGGATGCCTTGCCAGCCGAGCTCAAATCATTGGTCGAGCGGTGGCATCTGGGAATCGCATGCGATGTGTGTCAATAACAATCGGTTTCTAACGGAGAACAGCATGGAAAACAGTCAAATTGCAAAATCGGTAACGTGCAGTGAGATGATGATCGCCCTGTCCGAATTTATTGATCAGTGTGGTAGTCTGCCGGTCCAGGCGTCCGGTACGCAATGGGCCATCGGCATTCAAGCGCATGGTTCCGGCGCCATGCATCTGGCATCCCCCTATGCATTCCTGATCGAGGCGGTCGATGTCCAGTCGCCCCTGCCGCTCGATACCCGTGAATTACTGGGGCGCATGTCGGCATTTGTACGGAGCAACGGCGACCACCCGGTTTTCTTCCGGCACTACCGTACCTGCTTTGATGTCGTGCTGGGAGCCAATCCGGTGTTGGAAAATGCTTTGCCGCTATCATTCACGATTGAGGTGACTGCGGCTGTTGCCGACGAACACGGCAACTATATGCCACTGGATCAAGGCGACATCTTGATTCCCTATTGACACAGGTTTCAACGATTGACCATGCGGCGCAAGTGCACCCGTAGTGCCCGGTAGCACTTGCGCCTCAAGACCCTGCCCGATGATCGTCATTTCCACGCTTTTGCGCGCAATAATTGCCAGCACGTCATTTTCCCCTCGCTTTGTCATCCTTTGTTGGTGCCACCGCCTCTTTTGCCATGGGGGACAACTCAAATGTCTCGCGGGCCGATTTTGACAGCTTTGGCCAGGCTTTATCCAGCAACAAACCGTTGTGCATGAGCCTGATTTGGTTTTCGGATAACTCGCGACCGCTATTGCCGGAAATCATCATGCCACCTATCAAGCCTGCCGTGATACCTGCCAAGGTGCAAGCGCCCGCTCTCCACCAAAGACTGATGCCTGGCGCCTTGTGCGTGGCTTCCCGGCGCACCTGCTCGAGCGTGTCGGATGCCATGCGCGCAAATCTGGCTTGCATGGCCGCAAGCTCCTGCTCGGCCACCTGTTTGGTGCCATCGGCGATTTGCTGAAACGTCGATGCGACCATCTTTTGTACCTCGGTCGCCTGCTTTCTTTCCGCTTTTACTGCGTCGGCCAGTTGCGCGACAGCTTGACTGACCGCTTCTTGCATTTGCGAGGCCGCGTTGGCGCCAGATTTATTGATCAGTTCGGACTGAAACAGCGCTGCGAGGATGATGGGATCGTCCTGGGTGATCTTCTGTCCGGTCAGCCGGAATACCTCGGCACACAACGCCTCGACCTGGCTGGCCTGGCGCTGATGGGCCTCGCCGCTGCCGCCCTTCGCTTCAAGGACTCGGCCCAATGCGGGTTCCTGTTTGCCGCCCAGCGGCAGCTGGCGTTGGTCTTTCATATCAGAAACTCGCTGCGTCGAGCTGTGCGAACAGCGACTGACGCACCATTTTCAGGCGTTGTCTGGGCATGATGCTGAACATCGAAGATTGCTGGGCCTCATCGAATGTCAATTTGCTTTTGCCCAGCAATTCCATGTCTTTACCAAAGGTATCCGGATTGCCTTTTTCGATGCGAATGACGCTGTGTATGCGCGCCTGGTTTTCCTGATACAGCGTCGAATCTACAAATGCTCGCCCATCGCGTTCGACCACGCCAAAAAACTCGTTTAGCCAGACTATGATCGGTGCCGTCTGGTTGTGCAGCATGATGGACAATCCCTGCAGCGTATCGTCAAATGCCTGGCCGCCCGTGATCACAGAATGGATGAGCACCTTCTTGCCCGCGTCCTGGAGCAGCTCGATTGCCTTGTTTTCCACCATGTACGACATCAGCGGAATAAAGGTGGATGCCCCATTATCAACCACACAGGCATTGTCGCTGGTCAACAGGTCCTCAATCAGGCCATCAAATTCCCTGGCATTAATATTGTTCATCTGATCCAGAATGTCGATGCGTCGCGACGAAAATGCCTTGTATTGCGACAGGGTGTCGTTGACAGGATCGGTGTCGAACGGCTTGACCGCACCATGTCGATCTGCAAAATATTGCACAAGTATTGCCGCAATCAGTGATTTGCCAACACCGCCTTTTCCCTGCAAAATAAAATGTATTTGGTTCGAGTTCATATTGTCCTCACCAGGTTGGTTTGTCTTTCGCTCTATTTTTGCTCCAACTAAATTTTGGTAATTGCGACCTGTCTTCTGCTTGTTCCGGCTCCTGAGTAATGCCTGGAATCTCTGAGCCGGAGTGAATTTCTGGTTTGCAATTCGTCTGTGTCGATGTCTGCTGTGCAGGCAGATCATCTTCGGGCCGCAGCAGGTGGGTGCGCTTCTTTCGGTGAATAAATCGGTACACCTCCATTTTCGTCGCTTTAACACCGTTGAGCGCCAAAAAGGTGGCGATTTTTTGATATGAAACCCGTGCCCGATACAGTTGAAATATTTCGGCTTCCCATGCAGCAAGCTTGCCCATTCCACCTGCTAGCTGTGCCAAGTAAGTTTCGACGTCGACAGTCATGTCAAAAGGAAAAAATTTTTTGTGAAATTTGTTTAATGAAATTCGTTAAGTTTCAATAATTAAATGTATTCAAGCATTGCGCTTCAAAGTTTCAATTTGAAAAAATACTTCAAGCCATGTTATGTGAATATTTTAGTATAAAAATCGTGAATCGTATCCTTTTTGTATGCGGACCGTAGTATAGTTTTATCGAGCGTATCCTGAATGTATTCCTTATAAATTCATTTAATAAAATTTATTTGAGAAATTCTTTACAACATGAAATTTGTGGATAAAAAAAAGTCCTGCATCAGGGAACCCCACCCTGATGCAGGACGGCCCTGAGATCCCCACCAGGGGAAAAATCCCCCTGGTGGGACGGCGTTACATAAAGACAGGGCACCAAGAGGTGCCACGGGGGAGCCCCCGTGCCCCCTCTAGAGCCCCACACATCACGCAACCTCCGGTTGCCGCTGAAAGCCGCGCTGCGCTTGGCTTTCAGCGTTAACGAGTCGCTTGCGCTCTGTTAACGCGTTGCTTTTCTCAGGTCGCAAACCCTTTGATTTAAAAGGAGTTTTTGATGATGAAGAAAGATCCCAAAATTCTCGGGCTGCGTCTGCCAGCCGATCTGCGCAACTGGATCGCCAACCAGGCCACCCTGCTCAACAAATCCGAGACATTCATCGCCACAGAGTTGCTTATCCGCGGCTTGCGGGACAAGACTACCGATGAGTTGATCGCCAGCATCCAGGGCGCCGCCAACAATGGATATCAGCGCGAGACCCTGCGCCAGACCCTCGCCACGCGATACGTCGTCGAGGCGCAACTGCGCGGCATGGTTCGCCATCCGGAGACGCTCGGCACCGAGGCGTTGCGGTGGGCCGACAAGCAACTGGAGGCCATATATCCGCCCGGAGCAGCATCATGACCATCAGCCGAAACGACAAGCGGCACCAATTTACGCGCGGCGCCGAGGTCATGCGACATGAATATGGCCTGTATTTCAGCGCCCTGTTTTTCAGTTTCATGATGGCGCTGATCACTGCAGCCGGATCTTGCCTGTTCATCGGCAATGCCATGCTGAGTGAAGAAGAGGGACAAATCATCGTGAGCCGCACTGTCGCCACATTCAACGTAGAGTCAAACAAGCCGCAGGCTAAAGTCAAATTCACATTGGCCAGGCGTGGAGAAGACAAGACATTTCTTGTGCCGGCCGAGAAGCTCCTGCAAATAACCACTCCCGAATGGTCGGAGATAAAACGCAAGCTCAAGATGTGCGCATGGGTGTCGGTGGCCGCCGGCGCGGCGGTATTTTTCCTGACCAACTGGGCTTGGCGGCAGTTCGGCAAAAAGGTATCGAAAGACGAATTTGTGCGCGGAGCGGTATTTGCCGAACCAAAAGCCGTCATCAATGACCTTGAAGCGCAGGGAAAGTGCAGCGAGATCCATATCGCGGGCATTCCGATGGAAGCCGGACGCGAGGTCTACAACATAGCGGTATCCGGTGCGGTGGGTTCCGGTAAATCGGTCGCGATCAAGGCGGTGCTGAAAGACATACGCCGCATCGGCAAACGTGCACTGGTTTTTGATTCGACCGGTGAATTCATCGAGAATTTCTACCGACCCGGCATCGATATCATTCTCAATCCCTTCGACGAGCGCAGTCCCCCCTGGACGGCATGGAACGAGGCGCGCAAGATTTATGATTACGCGAACATATCGGAATCCTTCATTCCCGTGAAAACGCACAATGAACCATTTTGGGAAGAGGGCGGCCAGGCCGTGCTGGAGGACATTCTGGCGCGCCTGGCCAAGATCAATCAGGCGACCAACCGGCGGCTGGTGGAGGTGGTGAACGTGCTCACCCTGAAGGAGATCCAGGCGATCGTCAAGAAGCTGCCGGCGGCTGTCTACATGGATCCCGAGGCCGCCAAGACGGCACTCGGCATCCGGATGAATGTAGTGCGTGCGGCCAAGGCGATGCGCTATCTGGGCGACGGCGAGCCGTCAGCGCAGTTTTCCATCCGCGACTGGGTCAACGACGAGACGACCGATAGCTGGTTATTCCTCGCAACCAAGGAAGAAATGCTGAGCACGATGAAGCCGCTGCTCACCGCGTGGTTCGACATCGCGATGCGGGCTGTCATGTCGCTGCCGCCGAGCCGATCGCGGATGATTTTCTCCGTGCTCGACGAGTTGTCGTCGCTGGACCGGATCAGCACCCTGAAAGAAGTGGCGACGCGCGGTCGGAAATACGGTATCGCGCTAATGCTGGGTTACCAGAACATCGCGCAGGTGCGCAAGATTTACGGCGACGACGACGCGCAGACGATCATTTCCATGCTGCAGACGCGGCTGGCGATGCTGGTGCCGGACTACCTAACCGCCAAATATGTCAGCGAGAACCTGGGCGATCAGGAACTGATGGAAAAGGACGAAAACATCAGTTTTGGCGTCGACCCAACCCGGGACGGCGTGACGATTGCCACCCGGCGTGAGAAGCGCGAGCTGGTCATGGCATCGCAAATCATGGGCTTGCCGCCGTTAACCGGATACTTGCGCCTGGCCGGCCGCAACGAGGTCATGAAGGTCAACTTCGACTACCAGGAATACCCGTTGATCGCGCCGCCATTCATCGAAAAGGAGATCATCAGCTATGCTCTCGATGAGTAACGTCTCCAGTGTCGCCAGCGCCGCCAGCTACTACGCCGAGGACAACTACTACAGCCAGGACGAAAACCAGGCGATGTCGGCCTGGGCTGGCAAAGGTGCCGAGGCGCTGGGCCTGACAGGCAGCGTCGGACCGGAAGACTTTGCCAAGGTACTTGCCGGTGAGATCGGCGAGTTCGGTCTCGGCAAAATTCTTGGCAAGGGTCCTGATGGCGAGTTGTTGCGTGACCACCGGCCCGGCTTCGACGTCACCCTCTCGGCGCCAAAATCCGTCTCGATCCTGGCTGAGGTGGAAGACAAGCAGGATGTGCGCTGCGCGCACGAGGCGGCGGTGACCAAGGTGCTCGATTACATCGAGCAGAATCTGGTGCAGGCGCGGGTGACGGAAGCAGGTGAAACGACGACCGTGCGAACCGATAATCTGATCGTAGGCCGATTCCACCACACCACCAGCCGCGACCTTGATCCTCAGACCCATACACACCTGGTGATCGCCAACGCGACCCAACTGGAAGACGGGCGCTGGCGATCGATCTCCAATGAGCTGATCTACAAAAACCAGAAGCTGCTGGGGGCGATCTACGACAGCGAACTGGCCGCCAACCTGCGAGAGCTGGGCTATCGGCTGGAATCGACCCAGGACGGCCGGTGGGAGGTTGCCGGTATCTCGCGCGAACAGATCGGCCACTTCAGCCAGCGCAGCCAGGCCATCGAGGAACGTTTGGAAAAATTCGGCCTGACGCGCGAGACAGCCACGGCGGCGCAGCGCGAGGACGCCGCGCTGCGCACCCGCGATGCGAAGTCCGAGGTCGACCACCAGGCGCTGCGCGAAGACTGGCGGCAACGGGCCCGGTCCGTGGGGGTTGATTTCAGCAAGATCGAGGCCGAGCGTGAGCAAGGCGGCGCGCCGCCGACCGATCCAGCAGTAAGCGCGGCGAAGGCGACGGACGCGGTGCGCTTCGCCATCGCTCACCTGACCGAACGCGAAAGCGTGGTGCCGCGGGAAGAAGTGATCCGGGTCGCCCTGGAGCATGCGGTCAAAGATGCACCGTGGGCAAGCGTACGCCTGGAGGAGGTTGAAAAGGCGCTGGTCGCCAAGCTGGCGGCAAAAGAGGCACTGTCGACGCCCCTGGCAGGCCATATAACGACGCCAGAAGCACTGAAACGGGAGCGGGACATGCTCACCATGCTGGATGGTGGGCGAGGCGCCGTGCGGCCGATTATGGGCGTGGAAAAGGTGGAGGCGGCGGTCGTCGCTTTCGAGCAGGCGCGATCTGTGGCCAGCGACACGCCGTTCCGGCTGACTGTTGGCCAGGAGGATGCCGCGCGCGTGGTGTTGACCTCGCAAGACCGGTTCGTTGGACTGCAAGGGTACGCCGGCGTTGGCAAGACGACGATGCTCGAACTGGTGCGTACCGCCGCAGAGGAGGCTGGATACACCGTGCGCGGGATGGCGCCGAGCGCGATGGCGGCTCTGACCCTAGCGACGGAATCGGGTATCGAGAGCGTGACGACCGCCAGGTTCTTGCTGGACGAAGGCCGCCGCGCGGTCAACGAAGCCAAACCGGAACCGGTGACTCTGGAGTTATTTGGTGCGATCGACTTGGCCGGGAAGCAGTGGCGGACCGTGTCCGTCACACTGCCTGGCAAAGCCAAGGAAGGGGCCTATGCCCTCGAAGAACTGTGGATTATGGATGAGGCCTCGCTGTCGGGGCAGCGCGAGATGACGCAGCTGATGGTGATGGCCCAAAAGGCAGGCGCCCGGCTGGTGCTTGTAGGGGACGAGTTGCAGCACAACGCGGTGGAGGCTGGCAAACCATTTGAGCTGCTGCAGAAGGCAGGGATCGATGGCGCCGTGATGTCTGACATCAACCGGCAGCAGGTCGAAGACCTGAAGCAGGCGGTATCGGCGGCGGTCGCGCGGCAGAACACGACGGCGCTGGAATTTCTGGCCGATCGTATGGTCGAATTGGGCAACAAAGGTGCGTTGCTGGCCAGAGTAGCCGGCGACATCCTCGACAAGCATCCGCAGGATCGGGACAGGGCGCTGATCATTGTCCCTCTCAACGACGACCGCCATGTCATCAACAAGCTGGTGCGTGAGGGACTGCAGGAGCGCGGCGAGATTGGGGCAAAACAGGTGGAACGGAATATTCTGGTACCAACCGGCTTCACTGACGCGCAGAAGGCTTCGACTCCGTATTATGAACCGGGCATGGTGGTGCGGTTCGGGCGCGAGTACCGCAGTCTGGATGTGGCCAGCGGAGGCTATGGCACCGTGATGAGTGTCGACGTACCGCGCCATCAGGTGAAACTGCACATGGAAGATGGTCGTCATGTCACCTGGAGTCCCGAGAAGCATGCGAAGGTGGAGGCATACCAGCGTGACGCCCGTGAACTCGGCATCGGCGACGAACTGCGGTTCACGCGCAACAACAAGGAGCTGGGAGTCCACAACGGCACCCTGGGCAAGGTCACCGCGATCACGGAAGACGAGATCGTCCTAGATACTGCCAGGGGGTTGATTACATTGAAATCGACGGACAAGTCAGACTCCCATTGGGACTACGCCTATGCGATGACGGTGTACGCATCGCAAGGCAGGACCACCAACGACGTGAATTTTCTGATCACAGCCGATAGCGGCAGGGCGATGGGAGAGCGCTCCTTCTACGTGGGCATCACCCGCCCGAGGCTGGATCTGACGATCTACACCAATGACAGCGACAAGGTCAGGGAACTGATCGAGCAGGAGCAGAACAAGACCAGCGCTGTCGAAAAGCTCAGTGTGCAGGATCTGGTCAGCGGCCACAAGCTTGATGAGGACGCTAGCGCGAAGGCTGGAAAGGGGGCGCCCGGCAGCAGCGGGCGCAGCCCGGGCGTCGAGCGGTAGCAGGGCGGCACCGTTGGGCGCTGAGGACTTGTCGGACCTATTTTCGCTGCAATATTGAGGAAAGTCGCGGTTCGGGGATGCGGCGGCGGAAGAATGGAAAAAGGACAGACTGGAATCGATCCATGGACTTATTGCCTTCGACGCGCACGCGCTATCTATTATTGTTCATCTGCCTGGTGGCGGTGGTGGCTCTCGTCGAGGCACTGGCCAAGGCGGTCGCCGGCTGGGGCAACTCCGGTTTTGCCGTCACGCTGTGGGCGTGCTTCGGCGTGGCCTATGGCTGGCTGCTGATCGAGCCGATGGTGCGGGCGCTGCTACTCAAGCGCATGGTCGCGGGTGCCGGCCGACAGCACCGTGTGCGGCGGATCGGTGCCGCATTGGCCAGGGTCAGTGGTGTCGCCGTTCCCCGGTTTTATGTCTATGAAAGCGACAAGTTCGACGTGACGGTGAGCGGTATCGGGGAAGGCATCACCATCCTGGTCAGCGACCAGGCCGCCGGGATGGACGATGATCGGCTGGAGTCAGTTCTCGCACATGAGTTTGGCCATATCAGGTTGCGGCATGCCTTGATTCGCCTGACGATATACGGCTCGCTGCTGTCGCTGGTGATTATCGGGCACAGCACTGCGGCGATAGCGGTGATGGCCAACTTCTTTGTGCTGTGGACGATGCGGCAGATGGAATTTGCTGCCGATCACGACGCGGCGCGGATGGTCGGAGCCACCCGCATGCGCGCCGCGCTGGCCTACGTGGGCGAAGTTTTGGGCGACATCCCAGCCTCGCAGACAGTATGCAGCTCCCATCCCACGTTCCGCGCCCGCATCGCACGGCTGAACGACCAAACTACCCTTGATCAACACACACGAGGAGGCTCCACATGAAGAAAGCAATCGCGACCGCCATTGCACTGGCCACCATCAGCGGCAGTACCCCGGCGCTGGCCGATAATTCTTTCGGCGCCAATCCGGACGGCAACGAGAAAGTCTGCGCCCTCGGCATGGCGGCCCAGAACGAGCAGGGCTTTATCGAAGCTTTGCATCGCTGCAAGCGGGGTGATATCTTGGATATCGGCTGGGCCAAGAGCATATTGGCGATGCAGGTATGCGACTTCACCAAGAGCGTCGTCTACCATCCTGGTAACGGGGCCATCATTGCTTGCGTATACACTGGTAACCGCAGGGCGGTCGGCAAATAAGCAAGGAGGACGTGATGAAACAAAGATTGAGCAAGGAACAAGCGGTGGCCGCGGCGGATGCCCTGTTGTCACGGGGGGCGATGTTCGGCGACAGCTGGATCGGCCGGCTATTAAAGCGCTGGGGGCTGCGGCCGGTGCCGCGCAGCATGTGGGATCAGGAGTCTATTCGCCCGATGCCCAAGCCTACGGGCTTCGAGTCGCCTGGATCGGCAGAGTGGGGAGCGATGCATCCACACAAGCCGTTTGAGTAAGTGGCGGCAGTGGTGGCCTGCGGTGCGTCACCGCCGTCACTTCATGAGGGGCTTACCCAGCGCCAGACGCCGCAAGATCGAGAACAAGACACTTCGCTCTGTATCCTGATCTATTTCATGTTGCCACTCGGTCCATCCCGCGATGGGCACTGTGCCCCAGGCCAGATGTTGCCGCAGGGCCGCGCTATTTCGGCAATGTGGTTGGCATGGACATGTAACTGCCCCGTCGTGCCGGGAGTTCCTCGGCACTGATCAAGCCGGACGGACAAATATAGAACCGATACAGCCCGACGCCGCCAGACAGGTGGTGAGGCTGTTTCAGGTCTGCGACGAAGTCAGCTCGTCTGACCTTTGCCTCGATCATCGCCGAACAATGCGACCGGAATCCGATTACATCGGCCCGTTGTCGGCATCCGAGTGCGGACCGGTTGCTCGCTACCACCAGAAAACCGTTCCGCTTCAACCAGGCCGCTCCGCTGGCCGCGAGCTGCTCATGGCTTCGGCTTGGCATTTTCGATCCTGGCCAAAGCTAACGAGTGAGGGGTACGCCATTGCCGTACGGATTGCCCGTCCTGTCCTGCCAGAATGTCGCGCACCGAGCCGAGCACCATGGGGTGATGGCTGGTTCGCTCAGTGACTTGCCACCTGGCCGCCTGCAGCAGCGCTCGCGTTTGCGGTACAGGCAAGCGCTCGATCAGTGTATGCAGGTACCGCACCTGGTCTGCCGGGGAAAGTGGGATTTGCTCAATGCTCACGTGTTTAGTGGCGTGCGCGAAAGTCATCGTAGTATCGGTCAGTCACGACTTTCAAATAGCGCTTGGTTTGAACGGCCTGACACAACGCCCCGACCACGTCACCTTTCGCATCGAGCACGATGTGCCCACATCCGCTGATTTCATCGAGCGCCAAAATCAATTCGAAGTCATGTTCGCCAGCGGAGGCAATATATTGTTCGGCATTCAAGCCATGCTGGCGCAAGACCGCATCGGCATGCATGCGCCGGCGCTGCGTTTCGACATGGTCTATCCAGCGGATTGCTCCCATGCATGCGAGCGCAAGCAGCACGCCAATGCACATCAAACCAAGCTCATTCATGGCTTATCGTCTCCTTGTTTCTCGTTATGTGGTTTTGGCTGAGGTTTTTTTTGGTCTGACGGCCTGAACAAATCACGGTACACATTGTCCTGCTGATCGGCGACACTGCCGACGCCAGGCGGCTGATTTGGCCCTCTCAAGCCCGGGATCTGAGCGTCGCGCCGCAACTGGCCAGCGACTTCACTTTTACCTTTCTCATTGGCCCGCACGATATCGTCTTGCTGGCGTCCTATTATTTGCATGTTCGCGTCCACTGCCGCCTCTACCTTCGCTTCTACCTCGTTTGCCACATCGCCCTGCTGGTAGCCTTGGGCCTTTGCCGCAGCTTGGTGTTTGCGGTACGCCGAAGCGGTGCCGTCGCTTGCCTTGGTGTCATGGCGCCGATGTTCGCCCTCGATTGTCTTGCCGGACAAGACCGGAGAGCGATCCTGGACATCCTGCAGATTGGTCGAAACTCGCGCCGGTGTCGGCATGGCGTCGAAGTTGGTCTCGGCCAGGTAAGCGGCCGCCATGCGTGCGGCCTGGTCTGGGTTGGTCTGGTACAACATATTGAACGCGTCGAGCTTGCCGTCCTGGTGCAAACGGTCCGCCAGATAACCGGTGTAGTCCATGGACGAGTGCAGCCATTGCTCCTGCACGGTGCTCGCCTGCTGCGATAGGGAGAACGCCTGGGAACGCGCCGATTCGGCATTGCGCGTGTGCTGGGTCGCGCTGGTGAGCGCCGCCTCCTCTCCTTTGACCGACTCGCTGCGGTTCTGCTTGCCCCATAGGTAGGCCTCGGAGGTGCGGAAGTCCGAAGAGAGGGCATGCTCGGTTGTTACATTGCGGCTATGCAGCTGATCTCTGGCATAGCCCACGGCCGCATCGAATGCTTTCTGTTTGCTGGCGTCGTCGATCTTCTGATTGTTAATGCTGGTCTCGGCGCTGATGGACGCCTTACCTGATACAGGGAGAATGGAGGCCAGTCCGCCGCCAATCGTTGCTTCCACCGATGCCTTGCCGCCGGCGGCCAGCGTCCCGACAATACGCTGCCCGACTAAGCTGCTGGCGGACAAGCCGAGCTTTTTATTCACGTTTTCAGCGATCTGCTGCAGTTCAGAGACGGCGGTACCGGAGCGAGTTGCGCGGGAGGCGTCTTGCAGGTTGTGGGTCCCGTGCTGGTCGGAGAAAGCCTTGACAATACCCATACGCTCGATCAGCGCTGCAGTACGCATTTGTGTCGCGGCGGCCGTCTCGCGGATCGCCGATTCTTCGCGCTGGCCTGCTTCGCTGTTGAGGGCGTTGCCAATCTTCTGGCCGAAGTTTGCGCTCAGGCCCAGCGTACTCTGGTTACCCTGGAAGCGGAACTCACCATTCTGGCCAAAGATGGAGGTTCCAGCAGCGCCGCTGACCCGGCTGAATCCTGACGCCATGGAAGGAGCCGTATCATAATGATTGGCGTTGACGTTGTTGCTGCTGGTTGTATCGAGGGAGACATTTCCCTGGCTGATGTTGCCGACACCAATGCTGCTAGCCGAGGCGTCTACAGCGCCTTTCGACGGACTCATCGCGGCGTTGAACAGGGCCGAGCCGCCGATGTCACCGCCTTTGACCAGGGCATATGCGATCAGCGGCAGACACAGAGTCAGATAGCCGGCCAGCGCAGACTCGGACAGGCCGCGCTGACTCATTTGGCCAATGTTGACCAGGTTGACGGCGGCTGACGTTGTCGTTGACTCGGCGATGCCCACCAGCGTAGAGCGGGAGGCAGTCGTCATGGCGAAGTTGAGGATCGCGTATAAAGGCGGGATCAGCTGAACCCACACCAGCGACATCACGTACGCCTTGAGTATTTTGCCGGCGTGCTCGCCAGCGACGACCAGCAACAGTATCACCAAAGGAAACACGGCATAGCAAATGAGCTCGATCAGGTTGCGGATGACGGGCGCCGCCCTTTCAGCCACACGCGCCATGGTGAGATAATTCGTGTTGGCCGTCATCTCGGCCTGCGACTGCGCGGCGGCCACGATCGCGGCGCTTGGGGCGTCCAGATGCTGTGCCGAAACCATCTGAGAGTCGCGTACTGAGTTGAGCGTCATGTTCTGGCGCAGCATGTCGGTGGCCGATTTGGCGATATTGGTCAGCTGGGTGTAGGTGCTGGTGATCTGGGAACTCAGGGCGGCGCCGGCCGCCAGGTTGTCGATCGCATGGGGATTGAGTACGCGGCCGCGCGTCTGCATGGTTTGGGTGATCTCGCTACTCCAGCGAGTGGTGAGGTCGCTATAGGCGGTGGCGCATACCATGCTGCCTGTCGGTGAAGTCGACATCCGCGCGCTGAGCGTATTGGAGGTATTGGACATCATGGACCAGGCGTCATCCGTGCGCGCGAAAACATCTTGTGAAATGCGGCCGTTGATGATGTCGTAATAGGTGCAGCTGTTGATGAACGAGATCAGGTCGTCCCTGAACGACGTATTGGTTGGCACCGTCTGCAGCGTGTCGACCAGTACGGTATTGCCGAACATGATGCCGTTCTTTTGAAATTGCAGGTCGTTGGGCAGCGCGAAGACTGTCTCGAACGTGCGCGTCAGCGTGTCGCCCACGTGCGAGGTGACCGAGGCGAAGAAGGCAAGACCGATGGGTACATTCGATCGCACCGTGGGCGGAGAGGTGCCGGTTCTGTCGATCAGGATCACGTCGGCTTTGGGGATCAATAGCAAGGAGTGGATCATGACGATCAGCAGCAGCCATCTGAAGAACTCGATAGGATCCTGCGACTTGCCCGTTGCCATGCCCGCGATGAAGACGAGAAAGGCGAGCATGGCCACTAGCCGGAACACATCGAGGAAGTCGCCGCTGGCTGTGATGGCCGCAATGCCATCCATCAGCGTGGCCAGCTGGTCGACATTGAAATAGGCGTATACATCGAAACTGGCCATTGCTAGCTCCCGTTATTTTCCGGCGGAGGCGAAGCGCAGGTTGCCGGCTAGATTGGCGGGCAGGCTCGCCATGAGATTGCGCTCCATGTAAATCACTTCCTCGGCGATCCTGTTGACCGATTCGACCTTGGAGTAGGCCAGTCGCACCTCCTCGCGGGCGTCCGTGCGCAAGCGGTCGACGTTGGCTGCCATGGTCTTCATGTCATCGCTTGCGACGGCCGGGGCACCAGATGAGGCCTGGGAATAGGCTTGCTTGATCTGATGCGTTGCCTGGACGATGTATTGGTACGCGTATTCGGCAGCGATGAGGTCGGCGTACTTGCCGATCCAGATCGTGTCGAGGCCCACGTTGGGCGCGGCCGTCGATACGGCCAGCGCCTTGTAGACCGGCAAACCAGTGATATTGATGAAGGCGATCTCGTCGGTGGTAAGCGCGATGTTGTTCTTGAATTTGTCGGCGATCGCCAGCAGTTTCGCCTCCACCTTCTGCGCGAAAGCCGTTACTGCCAGTTCATCATCGGAAAGCACAAGGCAGCCTTCCGGCGTGGTACTGTCGACGCAGCCGTAGACGGGTAGCTTGCCATTCTGGTTGCCGCGGATGAACTGTTGGATGGTAATGGCCTTGGGCTCCTTGTACAACGGAGCAACGGTAGATGTTTGGTCTGAAGAAATTATAGTGGTACCCGACAGGGCCATTAAAATCTTGCGGTCGTCGACGTCCAGACCGGCCAGCCGCGACAGCGCACGCCAGGCGATATTGCCGGGCTGGACCTGTTCCCTGGTGGCGGGATCGGTCACGGCGGAGATGGCGGCATTGACCTTGGCGTTATCACCCTGGACAGCCTCCCGCGCCTCGCTGTGGTCGGTGAACAGCCCGGTAACCGGCGCCGTTACCTTGGCGAAATACTGTGCGGAACGCTGCCAGTCCCCTGCCACGCCCCGTGCCACGGCCTCGCCTGCCTCGCAGGAATTGATGTTCATGGCATTGAGGTCCTGGGCGGTCTGCTGCAGCTCGGTCAGGGTCTTGTTGATCTGCGGGCTGATCGAATCGAGTGCCAGCTTGAAGGCGTACGAAACCGCGCTGGAGCCGATGTTCTTCATCATGCTCACGAGCTCCGACTTGGAAATGAACGAGAATGACCCGGCATAAAGGTCGATGCCGCCGCAGCCCATCTTCAGGCTGGGCAAGGTGGCGCTGCCCGGGTTGTAGTTGCGCTGTGGCGTGCGCATGAAGAGGTTGCCGCCGGTGACGACATTCATCCTCTGGGCCCGGTAGGCGCCGGGGCCGGTGACATTGCCGAAGGCGCCCATGTCGTCAAACAGCTGCTGCATGCCGTTGTCGCCAGCGTTGGCCGCTTGGCTCAGAATCGCTGCGGCCACGGCCCAGGCGATGACTTTCTTGGCGATCATATCAATACTCCTGACCAGGCTGGGTGGAAGTGAGGACGTAGACGCGTTCCATGATCTCCTGCAGCGACATCAGGCCGTAGCCGACCGGTTGAACTTTGCCGGAGCGCTTGTCGGCCACGAACACGGCCGGCACGGTGGAGACGTTCAGGTTGGCGGCCGAGCCATTGTCCAGCTTTGCATTGGGGAACTCGGCAAGGGTGCCGCCGTCGAGCGAGACAGGGAAGATCTCGATGCCGGAGTTGCGCTGGTACATGCGTAGAATCGGCGCCAGTTGGTGGCAATAGGTGCAGTTGCCACGGAAATAGAAAAACAGCCCATGGGTCTGAGCCAACTGTTCCGATGCTGCGGTGCGCCTGCCATCGCGTTGCGCGTCGTAGGAGGCGATCGCCATGGCGTTGGTTGGCCGACTGCGCAGGCTGTAGTCAAGTTCGGGCGTCGTCCACACGGTCCTGCGGAATACGTCAGAGAACCGGCTGGCGCGATCCATCGCGTACTGCTGCAGGAACAGGTACTGCTTGACCGCCTCGGGACTCTGCTGCTCTACCGCCACATCCAGGAGGCGCTCGATTTCCTTGCCCAGTTCCTTGTTGGTCATCTGTGCGTAGGACTTATTTTTGGGCTTGACAGGCATCTCTTCGGTCTTGTGCGGCCTGGGCGGCGCGTACCACAGGAAGCCGCGATCCGGATCGGACCACGAGGACGATCCCCAGTAGGACTGCGCGGTCGGCGGCGCGTCGGCGGCGCGTGCCGCTGCCGGCGCCAGTAGCAGCATTATTACCAAGATCTTCATTTGCTTCTCCGTGTCAACGTGGATGGTGGATAGCCGTCGGCACAGATGTTCATCAGGGTCGACCATCGATAGGGGGCTGGCATGGCGGTGCCGGGAAGCAGCGCGGCGTCCTGAGTGAAATCGAGCTGGACGCGCCCGCAATCGGGCTGCTGGAACAGGTAGAGGCGCTGTACCACCAGTTGCAGGGTACCGGTCGCATTGAGGCGGCGGCGGGTTTCCTCGGCGACGGGGCCGCCAACCGTACCGGCGGCGCGCCCATCGTCAAGGGCCTGGCGCACCAGCTGGGGCGGGGTTTTGGTTTCCTGGGCGTAGGCAGAGAGCGATGCCGCCAGCAGGATGAGAGGCAGTACGCGTTTCATGACGGGCTCCTAATGGCCGAAGTAGGATTTGACCTTGTCCGCCGCGCGGTCCAGGACTTCGCTCTGGTTCGGCCCCTTGGGGACGATGTCGGCGTAAAAATCGCTGAAATCAACGGTGGACAAGTCCATGCTCTGAAACTGTGCGATGGTGATGCCCTGGCAGGATGGCGACTGCGGTGTACCCCAGCTCACGCCGGGCAGCTGGACACGCGCAGTATCGTTGATGATCCTGGAGAGCTTGCTGTTGAAGCAGCAATAAGTCTCCTTGTGCTGTACGCAGATTTTCGCGAACAGCAGGTTGATTTTCTTCGAGCAGTATTCGCCTACGTAGTGGCACAGGCGGTGGTCGCGCTTGACTGCCACCAGCACCTCGTCGCTTTCGCAGGTCAGCATTTGCTGGACCACCATGACCGCGATAGCGAGCGCAAACGAAGTTGGATCGAAACCGCCGATGACGAGTGTTGATTTCATGCCGCCACCAGCGAGTACGTCGAACGCATAGGCGCTGCCGCCGGCGATGGCCAGGTTGGTGAGTCCGTTGGTGGGCGAGGAAGCGCCCTTGCAGCAGTTTTTCAGAACGCTCTTGGAGCATCGGTTATCCTGGCCTTTGAAGACCTGAAAGGTAGACTCATCCACGTATACGCCAGCTTCGCGTGCGATCTCCAGGCCAGTCACTGCCTTGGCGAAGTCCGGATCGGGCACGGTGCCAGTGTCGAAGCAGTTGCCTTCGATGCAGAACTGTTGGCCGCCGCAGTTGGCGACCGTGTTGCTGGTGGCGGAGGCCACCTTGCAGGCGTATTCCCTGCGTTCGGTGATGCACTGGAACACGCCGTTGATGGTTACGCCCTGGTCGCAGGCGGTGCTGGCAACGGTGCAGCCCTTGGTGATCGCCGAACCGCATGTAGTCGACATGCTGTCCTCAATACAGGCGTACCGGGTGGTGCGCTCCCAGCAGGGTCTGACGACTTCCATGCCATCAATCATGACAGTGGCCGGCCCGGAGCTGCACGCCTGGCTGATGATGCCGCAGGACTTTGCTGCGAGCGCTTCGACAGAGCAGAGCAGGGCGGCCAGGAAGAGAAATGTACGCATGCTGGCTCCTAGTTGACAATCACGGCACCGTTGCCATCCAATTCGGCGCATGCGCTGTTGTCCCAGTGGTCCTGAAAAACGGGGACGTGCACGTGTATCCTGAAGGTGCCATCCGGCGTGAAGCAGTTCGCGTTGGTGCGCGGTGCGTCCGTGCACGAGCGGATCGGCTGACGAGATGGATCGGAGACAGCCGGCGTCGGCGGTGCGCTACAGGCCGAGGCGTCATAGCCGTGCCGGACCTCGTTCCCTGAGCAGTCCCGGTACCATATCTTGGTTTCGACGCCGGTGCCATGGCCGTTGGCTAAGCATGGTTCCGCCTCGGTGCGGTAGGCGTTCGCGTAGGGGATGCTGAGTCTGTCTCCGCGCACCTGGCCAGCGTCGCAATAACCATAGCGCAGGTCGGCGCCGGCCTGGCCGGCGAGGCGTTGCCAAGTATAGGTGACCGTTAGTGTGGCACTGCACTGGTTCTCGGTGACGGGACGGCCAACCTGGCAACGCTCCGTATCATATCGTTCAGGCTGATTGGTGGTCTGGTTGATGCACCCTGTATAGTTGCCGCTCAATCCGGACATACCGGCTGTGTGGGATTGGGCGGTGTTGCGAACATTGTTGCTCTCGATGATGAGTGGATCATTGAGCTTGTCGATGGTGTAGTGTGGCTTGGTGCTCGGAGTGCCGACCACGTAGTTGACGGTTTCGCATTCGGCATTTTTATAGGCGTCGCTGCCGGGCACGTAAGCGGCGCAGGCCGCGATCTTTTCCTGACCGGGTGCTGTCAGATTCGTACCGTATAAACCTGCCAGGCCGTTCGTCGTGTCCGTATCCTGACCCGGAACATGGGCCATTGCACCGGAGTTGATACCATTCTTGATGTCTGTGTTGGCGGGTTTATACGACTTGCCGTCGTTGAACGCCTGGGATTGCGTTGTCTGGGCCAGTGCCGAGCCGGCACCTGCGTGCAGGATAAGTAATAGCAACTTGAATGGGCACTTCACAGCTGCCCCCGGATCTGCTTGAGCCGCTCTCCGGCCAGGTGCGCGAAGCGCTGGTCACCCTGTTTGCTCAGGTGCTCCAGAGCGTAGTCGAGCGATACGTCGCCAGCCACCCGCGCGAATGTATTGTTGGCATCGCAGTCACGGCCGCAGGTCTGGTTGTCCTCCGGACGCACAGTCAGCACGAAGGTGGGTACTTGAACGACGTTGAACCGCCGGAACAGCGTGGGGTCGATATGAAACTGGGTCCCTGGATGCTTGCGAATGATGTCGGCAATTAACTCCGTGGTCTTTTTAAACGAGCCACCGAGCATGCCCCGTAACACAAGGGTGGCGCCGGCCTTGCCCGCCTGTGCCGCGAGGCGGTCGAGCGAGCCCGGTGGCATCGTCAACGACACGAGCACGAACAGGCCAGCATCAGGGCGCTGATCGGATTGGTAGCGCTTGGCGATAGCCGCCGGATCCGGGACGGACAGGACAGGAGGGCGGCCGACGTCCGGTACCGGCATCCGCAACTGCCGCGCCTGGCGTTCTGCTTTGGAAATGGCAGCCTCCGTGCGTGGCGCTTGCTTGACGGATTCACGCGCGATCGCGGTATCGCTCGGCAACTGCTGCGCTTGCGTCACCATGCAGGTGCAGATCACCAGCAGGAGCGCGGCTTTCGCGCGTGAAGGTTGCACTGCTTTATTCATGATCTCCTCCAGCGGTTGGGGTCTATTTGATCCAGCCGTAAATACGTTCGCAGCAGTTGCGCTTGCGATACATCATGTATGCGAAATCTTCGCCCTTGATTGGGTACTCCTTGCCCGCGCTCCATACATGCGTGGTGCGCCCCATCGGCTGGCAGCAACGACCGTCAGGTCCCTTGCCCTGGGCGCTCGGATACAGCATTGAATACTTGTAGATGCGCTTGTCGAGTACCGGCGCCGGGTACAAGCCGCACCAGCCGGCAGTACCGTTGCCGGCGAATGCGAGGAATTCACGGTGCAGTTTCATGGCGTAGCGCTGCATGATCAGGGATGAAGCTTGCACTCCGCCAACGTGGGACTGCACATGGCCGTTGAGCGGGAACATCGAACCCTGACAACCGCCACACCAGTGCATTGGCGATAGCGGGAATCCCGCAGTGGCGGCGACGCAGTCGGCGGCGCAGGCAGCCTGCGCGGCGGGGTTTGCGAAGAGGAATACGTCCGGACTGAGGATGACGGCCAAATCGTCGTCGTTCCAGGAGGGATCGAGTTCCGAGACGTAGGCGATGTCGAGGCCGCCATGTTCCAGGCAGCTGGTCTCAGACAGGACTTCGAGCCAGTACAACACCGGATTGACGTACCAGTGCGCCTGATAGAGAGAGGTATTGGAAGAACGGCGTGCACGGTTGCCCTGCCCCACGGACGGACTGGGCGCGATGTCGGCGCCGATGGTGACGCCACCGAGAGAGGTGAAACACCATGGCGTGCGCGTGACGTCGACCTGCCTGACAGGCTCCCAGAAGCCGATGCTGATGCCGACCTTGCCAAGGGGCGGGGGACCGCAAGAGCAGACCGGCGTGCCGACGTTCTCGATGTCTTCCTGGCCCATCTGCAGGATCGTAGTGCTGCCGATGCTGATGGGAAAAATGCATGACCAGCAGATGTCCGTGATCGGGTTCATGAACTTGCCGGTGCAGGTAACGTTGGAGGCGGCGAGGGCGGGATGGCATGCGCAGAGCACAACCATCAACAAGGCCAGCAGTTTAAAGAGCGATTTCATCGATTCTTAACCTTATGCCTTCCTGCGACACGATTGCCGGCACGTGCTGGATGCCCAGTTTCCGGATGAGTGCACCTTGTTGATCGAAGTAGACGGGGGTGTCCCACTTTTTCATCAGCTCGAAGTAGCTGCCGCCCACCAGGATCGGCTTGGCGAGGCCTGCGCGCGAGTCGAGAAAGCGCTTGGCGAAGGCAACTTGGTTCTTGTCGCGGGCGTCGAAGAACACCAGAGGCCGGGACAAGCCGATTCGGTTCAGCGGATTGATTGTGGTACCCGCGGCAACGAGGATCTGGCCGCGCTCGTTGACAATGTTCTCCTCCACCGTGAAGGTCGGGTCGTAATACTGCGTGCGGTTTCTGGCAGCGTGCGTGACGCTGCGCAGCGGCTCCGGGTTGAGCAGCTTGCGCTTGATCTTTTCTGCCTGTTGCTGCTGGTAGCGCAGCGCTTCGCCACTGGCCACCTTTGCGGTTACGCGCTGTTCGATCCACTCCAGCATATCGGCTTCGGTGATCTCGTAGGTAGTGCCGATCTTGCCGTAGTCGACTGCGCTAGCGTGTGGCAAGGCGACGGCAAAGGCCACGACAGCGACGAAAACGAGCGTGTCAGAAAATCGCATAAGCTTTCCCGATAATGCGGGACGACTGGATCAGGCCGGTAACGCTGTATCGGCTGTCGAGACTGTCCGGATGGGTGGCGGTGGCATAGATGTAGCCGGGGGGGATGACGCCCGGTGGGATCGGATCGAGCGGGACGCCGTGGCTGCTCACCGTTTTTGCATGCCCGACAGATTTGCCGTCGATATAGACGTTGCGGCCGCTGACGGTCACTGCCTGGCCAGGCACGCCGGCCACGCGTTTGATGAAGGTCCAGTCGCGCCGGTAGAACTGGTCGCGCTGCCATTCAAAGGCGACGAAATCCCCGACGCCGGTCGGCTGCGATCCCAGCACGACGAGATACATGGACTGCGGCATGCTGTTTGACATGTTGAGCGCAACGCGATAGTGGGTGTCGCACCAGGCGAAGGCTGCGGCGGCTATCCCGTACAGCCACCAGCGACGCCGGGCGTGCATGCCCAAGACATGCACGACATAGCGCCATTGGGGAATAGAAGATATACGCATATGCTCCTCACTTTCTGTCCAACCGGGAAATAAGCGCCGGCGTCAGATCCTCCAGATCTCCGGCCACGACGGCTTCCCGCATCAGCAGTACGCAACCGCACTCATCGCTCAATTCGCGTACCCTGTGGTCAAGCTGCTGGCCGAAGTCGTGGGTCTGGGCCAGTACGGCTGTCCTGGCGGATTGCTCTGCACCCTTGGCGGCCAACAACGCGACTGCCTTCTGCTGGTGAGCGCGCACCACCGATGCCAGGTCGACCACGGCGAAGCGCTCGTGGCTCTGGTGCTTGAGCCGCGGCAAAGTCATGAACGCGATGGCGACAATCACGCCCGACGCCAGGCACAGGCCTGCGATCGCCCAAGGGGACGGTAATAAGTCAGTACGGACAGAGGTCATGCCGGGCTCCCCGCACGTTCCTCGCGCTCCTGCAGGACGGCGTTGATCGCGTCCGTGACGTCGAGACCCTGATCGCGATATTGCTGGATCGCATTCCAGTCGATCGGGTCGGTGCTATAGGCAAGCAAGGTAAACGGATCGACGATCAGGCGGCCGATGCCGGCGCCCATGGGCGAATTGATGTAGATCTCCGAATACAGGCCCTGCTCGGTTTTCACCGACAGCAGCACGCGCTTGGTGGCTTCATCGAGCTTGAGCTTTCCGCCGCGGTCGAGTTGCTCGATCGATTCCTTTTTCTGTTTGAGCAGGAACAACCAGTCGGAGTTTTCCAGCGCCGCTTGGGACGCCGGGTTCTTGTAGTAGTCCATCACCGATTGTGTCAACGTGCCGAACGCGCCGCCGTACTTCCGGGCGCGGCGGTAGCCCACCTCAATGAACTTGCCGGAGTTGGCGCCGTCCATCAGATCCCAAGCCTCGTCGATGATGCAGATCTTTTTGCGATCGCGGCGGTCGTGGTACATCGCCTGGGTGATGCGGAACATCATGATGAACAGGATGACGCTCTGCAGGTCCTTCTTGGAATTGAGCTCCTCCAGTTCCAGGACTACCAGGTCTTTGCTAAAATCGACATTGCTCTTGCCGGTGAAGTACATGCCGTACATGCCTTCACGCGTATAGGGGAACAGCTGGTCGCCCAACCGTCGGGCGTTGCGGTCCTTGCACTTCTTTAACGCCTCGGCAACGTCGGTGATCTCCATCAGATTGCCCATTTCTGCCCATTTTTCGATGATCGCAATCTCGATGAGCGAACGGTCGTGGTCGGTCAGCGTGCCGGAGGGCGAGGCCATCTGCGCCACCAGCGGCTTGATCATTTCCATGTCTTCAATGATGTCGACGATGTTGTCGAAGGGGTTGACGCAGATACGGAAGTCAGGCCGCTTGACGAATTCGATGTACTCCCCGTCGTAACGGCGGCAAATCTTCTCGTAGCTGCGGCCGACATCGATGATGAAGATCTTGGCACCCACGCCGAGATAGGACGAGGCGATCTCGTTGGCCAGGACAGATTTGCCGGACCCGGACGAAGCCGCGCAAGAAAAGTTGTAGTTGCCACCTTTGTTGTCGAACAGGTCGATGCTCATGAGCTGACCGCGCCGCCCGATCAGATTCAGCACAGGCGTTGCGGTTCCCTTCCATTCGGCGATCAGGGGCGCCAGATTGACGGCGTTGAGGCTGGTCTTGCGGCAGCTGAGTCCCTTGCGCTTGTAGAACTTCTGCATGGTGGGCGTAAAGCCCAGCGGGAGCGAGGTCAGGATGCCCGGCACCTGCATGTATTGCATCGGCACCAGGTTGAAGCCGCGCGAGCGCCAGATCGAACGGGTGGCGGTTTCGGCAGCCTCGATCTCAGCCGGGGGCGCCATCAGCAATACCTGGTGATACATGTCGACCTCACCCATGCCGGCGGCGTACGAACGGTTGACCGTGTCCCAGTCGCGTTTCTTGTCCTGAAACTCCGGAAGGAAGCGCGCCATCTGCGAGCTGGCGTTGGTGGTGGCGCGCGCTCCCTTGATCTGGGCGACATTTTTGTGGTCGGCCTGCTCCAGTACCAGGATGCCCATGGTGATGACAAACGGGCATGGATAGCCGAGCTGCCCATGGTAGTAGTCGCCGATGAGGTTACCCATGCCCCATAACGGGAAGTCCTTCGGGTACCCCGTGACACTGTATAGCCGGCTATGGACCTCACTGGCCTCGCCAGGCAAGCCGTATCGTAGCGACTTGCCGTCGTTGGTTGGGGTGCAGACCGTGTCCTGGTCAACGATCTGATGCCGGATCAGGCGCCCGGGATCGTAGGTCTTCTTGTAGTGCGCCGAGCGCGTCAGCAGTTTGTTTGGATTGGTGAGCTCGTAGCACCAGTTGATCAGATCGGTCGGACTCCAGTTCCAACAGTCGAAGCTTGCAGCCTTGAGCGTTGCGTGGACGCCGTCGCGCATCCGCATTAACTCCTCGATCATCTTCAGGTCGCGCGGGTCGCAGTGGCGCGAGATGGAGAGCACCAGTCGGAAGTCACGCACCAGAAATGGAATGTGCGGAACAAGGCGTTTGGCGGTGCCGCGCAGGTAGTAATCGATGCGGCGGCGCGCCATGGCGCGAAACAGTCCTTTGCTGCGCCGCTCGCCGTCACTTTGCGATTCGAGCGCATCGGTGTCGCGCAGCAGCGCGAACAGCTTCATGCGGTCGATGATGCGTGAGCCGCCGTATAGGCTGAACTGCATGAACGTGCCGCCGGGCGCACCTGCGATGATGGGTGCGAGCACGTTGATCATCTCCTCTGTGGCGCCGGTCTGCGGCGTGAGCTCAATTACCATGCCCAGCGCGTCGCTGCGCCCTTTCGGATCGCGCTCGCCGGTGTCGAGCACGAACAAGCCATCGACCTCGTCGTACGCGCAATGCGGCAGAATGGAACGAAAGCTCTCGGTGTTGGTGATCTCGCGCATGGCGCGCAGCGGCGTCGGCTGGTAGGGCTGCTCTTCCTGAGAGCTGAACATATCGCGCAGCGGGCTGAACAAGGTTTTGAGGGCGGTATTCATTTTCATTTCACATCCTCCGGGGCGCCTGGCACCACAGCGGCCTCACGGGCGGACTGCTGCACCTGCGCGTTGTTGCGGACGTTGGCCAGCTGTTCTCCGGCTGCAGCCTGTTCGGGTTGACTGGACGCCGCTGCGGCAATGCGCGGCTTGCCGAGCGGTTGCAGGCGTGTCATGGTTTTTTGCACCGTGGCGTCGCGGCTGCGCTCGACAAGCCACTGCCCTGGATCGACCATCACGTACATGTAGGCCTGATCATGCAGCGTGTCGTCCTCGTCGCGCCATGGCGCCATCCAGATCCGGAGCATGCGCGGCTGGCTGCGGATAGGCATTCCGGCGGCGAGCACAGGGAACGCGGTTGCGCCTGCGGACGATGGCAGGCCGCTGGTATCGACCTGTTGCGAGACCGGCCGCGCGGGTCCATTGTTCAGCGATGAGTTGGCGTACACGCCGCTCACGGAAGTACAGGTGGTGCCGGCGGGGGCCTTACAGGCGAATTTTGTGCTGTCAGTCAGCCCCGACATCGAGATACAGCCGGTCAGCGCGGCGGCGCTGACAATGGATAGGGCAAGGCGTACGATCATGGTGTCCTCCTTAGTTGCTGGACAGTCGTTGCTCGAGGGCGGCTGCCGGCATGGCGCCGGGCGCCTGAGTGCCGTTGGCGAAGAGCAGGTATGGCGTGCCGAAAATGCCGGCGCTGTTGGCCAGTGCGACGTTGCGGTTGATCGGTGTGTCGCAGCGGATGACCTTGGGCTTTTTGCCGGTTGTCATGTACTGCCGCCATGCGGCGCTCTTGTCCTTCGCACACCAGATCGACTGCGCCACCGAAGCGGCCTGCGGATGCAGTGACTCGATCGGGTACAGGAAGGTATAGATCGTGACGTTGTCGAGCTTGGCCAGCTCCAGCTCCAGCTGGCGGCAGTACGGACAGTGGGGATCGGAGAATACGGCCATCTTGCGCTGGCCGTTGCCGCGAACGGCCTTGATGGCGTCGCCGAGCGGCAGGTCGGCGAACTTGATCCGGGGCCGAGCGCTCTCCGCCTGCACACTGGCCTGCTCTTTCTTTGCCGCCGTCAGGTCGGTCTGTGTCTGCATGTCGTAGAGGTGGCCGAAGATGAAGTGCCGGCCCTCATCGTTGACGTAGGCGACGTTATTACCCATCCACACTTCCCATATGCCAGGGATGGCGGAGCGCTGGATATCGCCGAATCGGGTGTGGGGATAGAGGCGGGTCAACGTCTGGCGCAGGGAGACTGTCGCTGGGTCGCCTGCCGTTGATGGTGCCGACGGCGCTGCGGGATCAGTGATAGGGGACGCCAAAGCGGGCGCAAGCGAGGTCGCAAGCTCCTGCTTGGCAAGTATGGAGGATGGTTCTGCGGCGGTCACCGAATTGGCAGCGACGATGCCCGCGATGATCACGCCGATGGCGGACAGGGAGGGCGCGATCAGCTGCTTTCGCGCGCGAAAACTATTCTGGTTTGGATTCGACATCGACAGTGACTCCTTGTGTGAGAACGACATCGACGGACCTGTCCGCGTCGATCTCGATTACCGGGAACATTTTTTCGGCCAGCTGGATGTAGTAGTTGGCGAGGCGGTCGAGCGCACGTCCGACCCCTGCGCCAATGCCGGACTGGAACTCCTGGCCTGACTTGATGGTGCTTGTCGATCCGAGTGGCGAGACGGACTGGATCGTCGAAGAGCGTTCCAGTCCAGTACCAATGCCCGATACCACGCCGGCGAGCAGGGCGTTGCCCAGCACCTGTCCCTGTTTGCTGACCAGCCGTCCGCGCATGCCGGCCTTGCCATCCTCGCCGGCGATGAAACCCTTGATGGGAACATCGAGAACCATGCCATCCTTCGACACGCAGGACAGCGACTCGGTACGGATATAGGCGCGTTCGCTGCTGAGTTCGCCGTAACCGGCGCCGACGATCAGGCACTTTGCCCAGTCATAGCGATATTGGTTGGGCAAAATGGCCGGGTCCATCAGTTGCAGCAGCACTGGATGGGGATTCGACTGCGCCTGCCCGCCGGTCGGCGCGTCGAGGCCGGAGAGCAGCTTGGCGTGACCGAACATGCCGGCAGGCAGGTAGTTTTGCGCGGTGCGTACGTGGCGCTTCTGGTCTGGAGCGGACGAGGTGGTCGTCGGGCCACCTTTTGAGGCGTCCACCGGGCGTGCCATTTTCACGGTCAAGATCCCGCCGGTAAAGGGCTGCGCGTCGCGCCTGGCGCCTGGCGCAGCGCTCTTGGGACTTGGCGACGGCGCTGGTTGGCCGATGCCAGGCTGCGGTGCACGCGCCGGGGCCTGGCCGGCCACCGGCGCGGAAGGGGTTCCGCCAGGGTAGCTCGATTTGGGCTTGTCGACACTTTTTTCGTATTCGGCCAGGCGCCGATCGAGATCGGTGTCGCTCATCTGTTCGGGCGACTTGCCGCCAGCTGCTGCTGCTGCTGCTGCTGCGCCGCCGGAAAGTCGGGAGTTGAGAATTCGATTCTCATTCTCCAGGGCGGTGAGCTTGGCCTCCATGGTGGTGAGGCGCGAATCGGACACGCCCCGCCATGCGTCCTGCGGGTCGACCTTTTCTCCGGGGGCGATGTAGCTTTTGGTCTTGATGTCGGATTTGCGCGTCACCCCTGACGCGGGTGCTGAGTCGGAAGTGAAATACACGCCCACCGAGGCGATGGACATGATGCCGATGAGGACGCCGGCCAGCAGCAGGTACTGCTTGCGCCGAGCACGGTTGGTCGGGGAGATTTCATTCATTTTGGGCCTTCTCCCTCACCACGTAGAGGCGGGTCGACGCGCCAGGCGCGAGATTGAGCTGATCCAAGGCGACGACGCTGACCCCCTTGCGGTAGAACTCGCGCTCGTCCAACACCATGGCGGCCTGCGACACGTTGGCAATGGTGTAGCGCTCCCCGACCATGTCGCCAATGAAGTACTGCGTCTCCAGTGTCATGGAAGCTTCTTGCCACAGGTCGAGCTTGCGGCCGGACTGCTTGACCTGGACATCGTCTGGCAGTTCGTCGTTCGCCATCAGCGTGACGAGGCGCCTGATGGCCTTGTCGTAGCTGGTGGACTGGAAGTCGTTGCGTGTCTGCGCAGCCCGCGCCTTTGGTTGCTTGACGATAATGGAGTCCGCCGGCGAGTCGACGATCTGCAGCACGAGCGTGTAGGTGTTGCCGTTGTCAGTGACCAGGAATCCATTTATCGGTTTGCTGGCGCCGTCGGGTACGGTCAGGAAGACCTGTCCCGTGTCTTCGTCGGCGTCGATGCCCAGTTCACCCTCGCGCACACGCAGCGAGGCGATCCGGCCGTGCTCGACTGAGAGCCGCGTCATTTCCTGCTTCGACAGCTTTGCATAGATGGTGCTACCGTCGCCGCCTTCGACGATCTGGACGGCGCCGACAGCGCCGGCGGTACCGGACAGGGCTATCGCCAGTGCCGCCGAGGAAAGCGTGCTGCGGCTATTTTTTCTCAGCAAAGGGATCAGCATTGTCAGCCTCATGGTGGTTTGTGATATAGAAACGGCCCCCGGAATGCACGAAGTCGATCACGTAGGTCTGGCGGCGCGGAGGGAAAGGTTTGCCGGCGATGATCGTGACCAGGTCGCCGCCAATGGCGACGCGCCGGTTCTTCATGTCAGTATTGATTTCCTTCACCGAAAACATGGAAGTAGAGCCGTCGCGCTTGACCCTGGCCTCTTGCAGATCGCATTTTTTCCTGTACGCGTCGCGGTCCTTGTCGAGCACGTAGGTCAGGTACTGCTGGCACGCCCGTTTCACTGTCTCGGGCGTGACGTTCAGCGACAGGCCGTTGATGAACTGGGCCAGGTCCTCGTAGTAGGACTGCGAGGCGTCCTCGCTGCTGATCCAGAACGGTCTGGTAATCTCGGGCGGGACGAACGCCGTTTTGGTTTCCCCCGTCTGCGCGCGGATAGTGCTCGCCATCACCAGGATCACGAAGATGGCTCCGCCGAGCAGCCAGCGCAGGTCGCGGTTTTTCTTTTGCTCGACTTCGAGCTGCCCGAGGTAGGAATTCTTGTCCATGGTTAGCCTATGAATTCGCGGATGGAGGATGGCGGCAGAGGCGGGAACGGGAAGATGATCTGGCTCGGCAGGTACCAGTACAGGATGTGCACCACGTAGTAGCGGTGCTTGCCGGCCTTTTTCTTGCTGTACCAGCGAGCGGTCCAGACACCGATCACCACCCCCAGGAACAGAAAGCCGGACAGGATGCCAAACACCACGAAGAGCATGAAAATCGTGGCCTGGTCAAAGTCCCACCACAGCATTTTGGGCGGCTCGTCGTGTTTCGAGGGGATGGCGAAGTCCATGGTGGCCCCTTAGACGGTGGCGGTCAGGATGGACTCGATCAGCGACGGGCCGAAGCCGATGATCAGTGCCAGGACCAGGCCGAAGATGGCTGGCATCGGATTCTGGCGCGCCGCAGAGAAGCCAGCGCCGATCAGGAAGGCTGCTACCGCGAAGATCTTGCCCAGGTAGCCCTTGGCCCAGCCGATGATCAGGTCATAGGTGGGCTGGAACTCGACACCGGTGACGCCCGCATGAGCGGTGGCCATCAGTGCCATGATCACCATCAGGAGCATTGTGGCGATGACCAGCGTTTTACGGGAAAGGGTGGAGGATTGGAGAGTAGCGTTCACTTTGAGATTCCTTTCGGTTGCACATCGATGGAAGGGTTGAAACGCACCGATCCGCGCCGCTGCGTTGCCTGTTCGGCCTGGGCAACCCGTTGCGGGCCGGCTACCTCGTGACGCTCGATGAACTGGGCGTCCTGGGTCTGGGGCGCGACGATGCTGCGCATCGCTTTGGCGCGCGCCGCGATCACCTTCTGCTGGCTGACGGGCGGCCCCACAAAATCTGAGCGGGCGGTAATCTCGACACTGGCTCCTGGATGGGCGGTGGCAGCCCGCTCCAGTACGCTTCGGTCGCCGTCGCTGACGTGCGACGAATTGAATGGGAAGGCGATGTCGACCTCAGCTGGCATGGTTGCCATCGCTACCGGCGCGAGCGGGGGCGCGCTTGCCAGTGTTTTTTCGGTGGGGGCCGGGCAGCTTCCGATGTCGCAGTAGACGTAGCGGGTCGCCTGCCCGCTCCCAACCTGGGTGATGCCGAGCATCGTCGGCTTTGGTACCGGCGCCGTTTCGGTCATCGCAACGGGTATGCTCCCGCAGCCGGCCAGGTGCAGCAGCGCGCACAGCGTTAGCGTGCGGGGGAAAGATGTTTGTAAATTTTCCATGCGTATTCAATCCGTTTGTATTCGCTTTTCGCGTTGTAGGCACCGAGCGCTTGCCATGAATCGCCGTACTGGCGGACGTTTTTGGCGAAAATCCAAGCCCCGACGTGGACGTTGATGCAAGGGGCGTACAGGTCTTGCTCGCTCAGACCAAACTTCTTTTGCAACGTGGGTAGCCAGCTGCTGTTGATGCCCATGCAGCCGATGTCGTAGCTGCCGTCGGCGTTGGCAGGGTGGCGCGCGATGCAGCGGCCAGACGACTCCTGCTGCGCAATGGCGCGGAGTACATCCGGACTAGTCAGCCTGAAACGCTCGCTTGCCTGCGCGAAACACTGGGACGGGATGGGCGAAGCGTCTGCCAGTGTGTGCACAGCAAGAAGCATCGCGACGGTAACCGCAGCGCCCGCAGCGGCGGCGCTGCGAACCTTGGCGCGGTGGCATGTGGTGGGGGACTGGCGCATCTGCGATCACCATGGCAAAAAGCTAAATAAATGAAATTTTGTTAAAACATGCATTTAAAGCCAGTTTAGTCAAAGAAGATTGCATGTCAAGGAAGTAAAATCATCAAAAAGCTATTAATCTAGCCAATTAAATTGCATTAAAAGAAAATAAATGTCCTCAAGTATTGTTGCCATGTCTTGAAAAGCCCATTTTTTTTCATGCGGAGGTGGTATGCACAACGAGCTGATGATTACAACCCACGATGTAGTGCGATCGGACGCCATGCTGGCTGCCGTGACTGGCGCGGCGGGATTGCTGTACACCGGGCTGAACGGCATGCCCGGGTTCGTGTGGGCGTCGCTGCTGGCGATAACCGCTGGCACGTGGGAGCACAGCCGGAAATGTTGCGGGGGGCAAGCACCACGCAAGGTTCTTTCGAGCTTGAGCAAGGTGTACGTGTGGACCGCCATCGGCGCTGTCGCCATCGCGCTGCTTGTGCCGATCCTGGTCCCGGTCACTGCGTTTGAACGCGGCAGCTGGCTCGTGTGGGTTGATGGTGTTCTGATGTTGGGCGGGCTGATGGCCGTGCCCGGTGCCCACGCACTGCTGGCAGTGGCCAGCATGGTGGCGCGTCGCCGCCCTTCCCGTTCGGATCGGCGCTAAGGGGACGTCATGCGCGGTCAGTTCGCCCTCTTCAAACTGTGCTGCCGGTGCGGACCTTGGGCCATTCTGTGCCTCACCGGCAGCGTTTATCTGCTTCTCCGGCTGCTTGTGCCCTACTCCTTGCGGGACCTTCCCCTGCTTGCGCCGCTATCCCGGCTCGCAGTGACGGCGGCGCCATGGCTGGCCGCTAAGTTTCTGCTGCCACTGCCGGTGGCGATTTGGCGTGCCTCACGCGAGCGTCGCCTGGTACGCAAGATGGCGTCGATCGGGACGCTGCGCGCCATGCGGTGGGATGAATTGGAGATGGCGGTGCGGTGCCTGTTCGAGCAATACGGTTATACCGCCTCTCGCGTTGGAGGCGCGGGGGCGGATGGCGGCGTCGACGTCATTGTGCGCAAAGCGGGGCGAACGCTGCTAGTGCAGTGCAAGCAGTGGCATGCGAGGCAGGTGAGCGTGAGTGTGGTGCGTGAGCTGGGGTGGTGCACGGCGCCGACGGCGGTGTCATTGTCACTTGCGGCGCGTTCACCAAGGAAGCCAGGTCGTTTGCATCGCACGCCGGTATTGTTCTGGTCGACGGCTTTGAGCTGCTGAGAATGCGTCACTCGCCGGGTTTCTCTTTGCCTGTCTCGCCGGTCCTGGCGTCAGGCGCACCGGTAGCACCGGAAAACACAGATGGTTGCCCGAACTGTGGTGTGATCATGATCCGCCGCAGCGCCAGGAGCGGCAGATCCGCAGGGCGGCAGTTCCTGGGCTGTGCGAACTACCCAGTTTGCTGCGGCACACGTCCCTTGTGACTTTCGCGCGCGAAAGCGTTTGCCGTTTCCACCTGCGGCAAAGGCGGCATTTCCTCCTGATCGGGATGCCAGATCCACGAGGCTGTCTTGCTGCCGTCGACCAGTTCCGCCAGCGCGATGGCATACTCCTCCCCTGCCCCCGGCGGGTGTATGTACATTACCGTGGGCACATGCGTGTCGGTCAGCACCGCCGCGGCCAGTGGGCGCGTGTCCGCCAGATTGTAGCGTAGACCCTTGATGAAGCGCCTTTCATCACGCGACAATTTATCAATGAGATTTTTTTCCGGCAAGCTCTCAAATGGAATCCAGCTGTCCGTAGTCACCATGAGGCCCATTTCCTCGATCGAGGCTACGCCGGCCTTGTTGACGCCAAAGGTGGCAATCGCAACGAGATGGGTACCTTCAATACTGGCCGACAAGCTTATCTCCAGGTCGAACCGCTTGACTAGTCGCTTATGCAGATCAGGGTTCATCAGAAAGTGAAAATCGCTGAGATGTTTGGCGATCAGCTTGTAGCCGTTGCGGGACGGCGCCAGTTCCTTGACCTCGGCGATCAGCACCATGAGCTTGCGGGCGCCAGTCTGGCCGTGGCCTTCGGCGATCCGCGACAGCTGGGCAGTACGGCGCTGGGCAATTCCTTCTTTCCGCTCAAGCGAGAAAGGCTCAGGAATATACAGGAGATCCGCCAACTCGCTGCCCTTGGTGTTCTTGTGCCGGGATGCCTGGAGGAGATACTTTCTCAACACGCTCCAGTTGCGTTTTCCGTGCATCGCCGGCGACCATTTCTGAAAGCCCGCCTGGTCCCAAAGGAAGTGCAACAACGCGCGAATCGAGAGCCTGGTGCCGTCGGTTCTCACACTGTCGCTCGCGCCCTCCCCTGGCGTGGGCGCGGCGCGCCCGCTTGCCTTGGTCAGGGAGAACTGAAGCTTCAGAGTGGTCGTGCCGATGTCAGGATTTTCGACAATCGCCGTACCCAGGACTTGCCCGAGGCCGGATAACTCAGCTGGCGGTTCGTAGGACGCGCAGCTTGGATCATGATCGCCGCCGGTATTGGGCATACGTTTGATGAAATACCGTCCCTCGAGGCGTACGACATACATCTCAATTCCTGCGGGACGGCATAGGCAGACAGGGCGTATCCTGCTGCCATGAATCGCGGCGAGCATCCTTTCGAGCTGGTTCGAACCCTTTTCAATCAGCTCCTCTCCAATACGGTAGGTCGTCATGCCAGCCTCCCAATCAAAATATTCACTTGGAAATGTTTCTTTTGTTCAGCAAAAGGATGTAATACTAGCGTCCTATGCATACTATTTTACTATTGTTAGCATTTTATGGAAATTGGTAGAAGGGTTGCCAAATATGAAAATATTGGATGTGAAAAAATATTCTCAGTTGCTACAATTTGCGGAAAGTTGGGCATACGGAGATTTCGCGCGCGAAATTAACAGGCCACGCGTTCCACTACATCGAGAAAAAAATGCACCTGAGCGAGCAGCCGGATAATTCAAATTCAATCCTGACGGCAGTGAAGGGGTTGATGTTTCGCAGCGGGGTGAGTGATCGCCAGCAAAGCAGGAAGTTGGCGGAAATCCTGAACCTGAGCTACTCGCAGGCACATCGGAAGCTGAATGGCGGAGTCGACTGGACGATCGGCCAACTGCAGATCGTCGCCGATTATTTCGGTGAATCCTTATCCGTCATCGGGCTGGGAGGGGGAGAAGACAGCAACAGCGGCGTGGCCCATCGGGCCACGGTAACGCTTGGCCAGGAGTGCATGCAGTATCCCTGCCTGGTCTGGGTCGGCGAGCCACTGGGAGCAAATGCCAGGGTTGATTTTGTAGCGCTGCGCGACGGCGATAATTGGTCAGTGATGGAGGCCACGCGGCTCACAGATAATCGGCCGCGATACCGGGTAAACAAGCTGGAGCTGGAAGTGAGGCAGCCGTCGGCGCCCACCGTGGCGATCGTCGATGATGAAGCGGGTTTCGCGGATAACCTGTGCGAATTCCTCAATGACAGCGGTTTCCAGGCCTTCGCCTTTTACACCCCGGTCTCGCTTGAACGCGCCATGGAAGAGAGAGACTTCGACGGCTACATCATTGACTGGATATTGGGCGAGCGGACCGCTGAGAACCTGATCCGCAAGATCCGAACCTCCACGAGCCAAGAGGTCCCAGTCTACTTGCTGACCGGCGAAATAGTCACCGGCTTGGTTGACGAATCAGAGGCCGCCAGGGTGATCAAGCAATTTGGCGTGCAGTGGAAGGAAAAACCGATCAGGATGGCGACCTTTGCCGCAGAGCTTCAAAAAACCTTGGGCGTATGACGACGCCAGTGGAGGCCAAGGTCAGGTTGAGATGGCGGGCCATTGCAGCATTTCCAGTTTCTGCAAGGCAGAGATGGTGTCACGGACCTCCATCGGCGATGCTTACCCGGGGAACAAGCAGCCACATCACCAAGTCAAGGCATTGATTAGCAAAAACGCGCCCTGTTCGCTTGCTTGCAAGCGGTATGAACCTCACTGCCTGGTTCGTTAGTATTGTCGATGATGAGAACCTCAGCCATGATCTGGCGTAGCGTGGCAAGGCGAACAGGCTTCGCGACATGGGCCGTAAAATGCACCCATTGCACCGGCGTTCCGGCATCAGGTGAATACGCGCTGAGGGCGACGATTGGAATCGCTTGATTGTCGCCAGGCGAGGCCCTGACGGTTGCCGCGACCTCGAACCCATCCATGCCCGGCATGCTGATGTCCAACAAGATGGCGTCGTAAGCGTGTGTGGCCAGCTTCTGCAGGGCGACGTTGCCGCTGTCCGCCACATCCGCCACGTAGCCGATTTCGGAAAGGATTTCCTGCATCGAGATGCGTACCTCCGCATTGTCGTCGACCAATAGTATCCGTTGTCGTGCCGGCGCCTCATTCTGAACCTGTGGGGCGGTGCCGGCATCGTTTGCCAGCACCTCCACCGGTAACTGCACCGCGAAGCGGGTACCGCGGCCGGGCATCGATTGCACGTCGATCCGACCGCCGAAAAGCTCGACCAGGCGGCGGACGATGGCCAGGCCCATGCCGGCACCGTCGTACTTGCGGGTCCTGCTCTGGTCGAGCTGAGTAAACGGTTCAAATAGCGTAGGCAGCTTTTCCTCACTGATACCAGGTCCCGTGTCTTCGACCATCAGGCGTAACAGCGGCTGCGCGCCGTCGATGATGTCGAGCGAAACCTGAATGCGACCGCTTGGAGTGTACTTGATGGCGTTGGTGATTAAATTGGCCGCGATCTGTTCGATGCGGCGCGCATCAGATGCAACCAACGATACACTTCGCTTGCGCCGTATGACGAGGTCAAGGTTCTTGCGTTGTGCCACCTCCTGAAACTCGTTGACCACCCTGTCCAGCAAATCGCCTGGATCGAACTCGATGCGCCGCAGCGCCAACTTGCCGGCGCCGAGCCTCGCGTAATCGGTCAAGTCTTCCATTTGCGCCTCCAGTCGCTCGGCCGCTGCCAAGAGCCGGTTGACCACGACGATATCCCGCTCATTTTTCATGCGCTTGACCAACAGGTCGATCGAGGACATGATCGTCTGCAAGGGCGTCTTCAATTCGTGGCTGAGGGTACCGAGGATGGTGTTTTTCGTGAAGACAGCTTCGGCAAGCGCCTCCTCTGCTCGCCGCTCCGCCAGCAAGGAGGCCTCATTTTGCAGCGTCAGTTTCTTGGAACGATAGAAGTTCAACATGAGCAGTCCTGCGCCGACGAGAAACATAATCCACAACACCATAACCAACGCATACAGCTTGCTGCGCTTATCGGTGAAGTCGGCCAGCGTCGCTTCGCGTTGCTTCATCTCTGCAAACCGAACGGCGTTCGAGAGCGTGCTGACGGTGTCGCGGATTTCGTCGAAGCGTCCAACAAGTTTGCTGACTGTGGCGGGCCGGGTACGGAGCAGATCGATATCGGCATCGGCGTCAGCCATGAACATGCCGAGCTTGTCGACCGATTCCCGGTACAGCGGGACACTGTTGACGAAAAAGGCGGTCAAGGTGGACTCGCTGGCCAGGATTTGGTATTTCGACTGCAGGACCTGCTGACGCAGCTTGAGCGTGTCGACGTTCGTATCCAAGCCCGAAGCGAAGCGCACGATCTGGTTGTCGAGCCGCTCGAAATGGATCTGGTACTGGGCGACGGTCCAGTAATAGCCCTCTTTTGGCCCTGCGGTTGCAATGAACTGTGTCGGCGATACAAGCAGTGCATAGCTGTAATAGCCGATTATTCCGGTGGCAACGATGCTAATGGCCAAAAACACGACAAACTTGGCCCAATTTTCACGGATCAGCGCAATCATTTAAACTCAATTCGGTTAACCTGCCAGATAAATTTGGCTTCGGCCGTAGGGGTGCTCAACTCATGAGGATACTTGTCCCTCGGATAAATGATGAAGTATGGCCCAAAACCGTTGCGCAGCAGGGGCTGGCCATTCATGTATCGTGCAATGATAACGCCATATTTTCTGAAATCTGACACCGGTATGCGCACTGAGTAATCGTCCAGCGCATATACCATTGCGTAACTTCCCTGGGCCCCGGCCGCTTGCATCAAATCCTCCATCTTCACGCCCGAGAAGGTGACCACCGGAGTCCACGATGTCGCCGTAGTGATGGAATATTGTGGCAAGGCGTGGAACTGCGTCGGCGTCAACTGGAACAGGCGCCTGGCAGGATCGCTGAAGTTCCTGATGTTGCCGACGACTTCAAGCGTCACCATGTGCTCGGCGCCGGCGCCGGCAGTGGCAGTGATTATTCCGGCTGCCAAATACAGACCACCCAGGAAGCTGAAGATCATGCCCATCTAGTCACCTTTGATTATGCATTGCAATAAAAGTAACTTAGCATTAATAGCAATAACGTCGGTTCCAAAAGTACCATATTGAGATGGGTAACAATAGTTTCTGAGGTGTTTGCATGAGCTAGGTTAAGCCACGTTGTTGATCGTTCTAGTACCTAAGTTTTCGATCCCGCAATTTATTCGACGCGATTCAACAATCTATCTTGAGCGCATGCATCCGCCTTCGCGCGCGGAAGTCGGCCAGGACTATCCGGAGGTCGTGGCTTTCAACAGTCGCTTGCGCTACGCAGCCGGCCGCTCCCGGCCAACCCCGACGCTGGCAGCACGGGCCGTAGTACCCCACTCGTCGCTGCCTGATACCAAAGCCCCCTTCCCTCCGCCCTCCCATGGCAGGCAGCGAGGAAGTCCGAGCAAGAGGGTTATGTGGACAACACCATCTATGAATTGAATTTCTGGCTCTGCCCGGTATTGCTCCCCGACGGAGGTAGGTCGGCGAAGCCGGCCACTACCGGTACTCACTTCGATTACGTCTGCCCGCTGCGAGTGGCGGGTTGGCGTTGACAAAATTAACGTCGAGCAACACCTACTTACAGGAAAACACAGGCGGTTTGACGAGGGAGAGTTCCGAGCCAACTGGGAACATCTGGTTGCCAATGTCGACCGCTGCCTTCGTTCGGCTTTTACCATTGGCATGGAACGAATGGTCAAGGGTGAACGAGATGGTTGACCAGGCTGATCGCACCCGGCATGAGATGGCAGCGGTTGCGCGCTTCGCGCTGCAGACAGCGTCTCATTGCCTTGGCAGCAACGCGGTGGTGGTGCGAATTATCCAAGTCAAAACAAGGCCGGATTTATCCGACATCAAAGTTTTATCTATTGATTGTCAATAGACGATGTATTACTATTGATTGAAATTGCACTTGATGGTGTTATCTGGAATGTTGAGATTGTTGTTTGTTGGTTATCATCAACACACCATGAGTGATCCGAACTTTAGGAGCGTAAGCCATGAAGCCAAGGATTGAATGGGAAAAACCTGTTGCGCATCCTCAGCAGAAATCAGCAGCGAAGCGCATTCAAGTCGCCGCGTCGCCAGCCGAAGCCGACGCTGGCCAAGGAAACGCCGCTGAACACCGCCGCGGTGTCGAAGACCCGGTGTCCGCAGGTCCTGCTACCGGTGAATCAAAAGGTACGGTAACAAAGCTTCGCACCACGCCACGCACTATTGCGATCGAAGATGCAACAACGGTCGCCGCCGGTGAGCGCACGGTCAAGGGGGAGCAGCTCTATGCTCAGCCTGCAGAGTTATTCGAAAATGGCCGCTATAACGAAGACTGTTTCAAGCGTTTGCAATTACTGATGAGGGAGGCAGGCCACACTTCTGACGCGCAGGAGTGGGCGATGTGGGCTGGTTTCCTTGAGATGGTGCTGCCGCTGCTTGAACGCCTGGGGGATGCACGCTCCCGGGCCTACTTGCAACATCTTTTGGGTGATTTGAGGGGCAGCACTGCCGCAAAACTGCGGCAGAAAATGCACCCGGATGCTGACTCGTAAGATCGCACAAAGTAAGGTGTGAGGATGCCTGACATGCCGACTGGCCTGACGTCCGTAACGCATTCTAAGGAAACTGCGGCCGGTATCGGCCGACCATTCATGCATTTTGGAGAGCACAATGAAATTATCACGTCTTGCTGCAGACGACTTTGCCCGGATTGCAACCAGGACGAAGAAGATGGGAGTCGATGCATTGAGCATGGCAAGCGGCGTGTTGGTGAATCAGCGCTCCCTGCCTGAGTTGGCTAAAGAATATGATGTCTCCAAGCAGCGTGTGCATCTCGCTGTTGAGACTATCCGCAAGGAGTATGCGGCAGGAAAAGAGGAATGTGGCTGGATGAACGTCGAGCTGGAACTGCCGCATGCCTTGGCGCACGCGCTCGCGCAGTTCGCTGTCGCACTGCACGACCAACCCGACGAGAGCGCGAGACAAGCCGCCATCGTGAAAGTTTGCCGAGCGCTTACCTTAGCGGAGAAACTGCTCAACTGAGGGGGCCAGGTAATTGTCGTAGCCCCCTCTCTATGTTTCGCGGGTTACCGAGTTTTGATTGTATTGCCTCACCGTTCGCCGACGCCGACGGCGGGCGCACACCGAGATCGACTCGCTGATTGAAAGCGCCAGGCGCTTGCCACTAACGCTGATTACCTGGTAAGTCGGATGGACGAATTGTTGCCCTGCCTCTGTTTCATGCAGCTTCCCTGGTCCTGGTCGAGGGTGCGTTACCCGCGAAACCCTTGCACAGGATAATTTGAGATGCCCGGCTCTGCGCAGCGATATGCATGAGAGGAGGAAACGTGAGGCGGGTGCTTGTACTTGGAGTGATGGGATCTGCGGGGTCGACATTGAGTAGACAACGACGATGGGGCACTTTTCTGTTTTTCATGCCAAAAATGAAATTATTTTGGCTGAGCTGTAGTAAAAATTTGAGCAAAATCGTCGTCAATACAATATTTTTCTTGTAAACCTAGAAAAGTTATATACGTTCTGAACTGTAAACGTTAATATCCGGTCGCCTCATCGCCTTTTGATTTTTTTGGCAAAAAGCGACGACGGCAACACAAACCACCAATCACTGAGGTAAGCGCATGTCCGCCAAACGAATTCTGCCTGCACGCAACGTCGTCGATATCGACGGCTTGATCCGCATCGCCGATCGCGCGGAGGCAACGCTGCTGCAACTGCGTGACGATCTGCTGGCGCCGTGGCCGCGCAAAACGTCCCCCATGATCTCGGGCACGCGCCTGGCACAAATGTGCCATATCGAACGTACGAAACTCAATCATCTGTGCAGCAAGGGCATCATACCACCCGGCCAGCTGAAGGGTAATGGCCGCAGCCGCATGTTCACTCTGGCCGAGGCGCGCGCCATCGTACAGCAGATCGGCCCACACAAACGGCGGCCGGCCGGCACTTTGGGCCTTGTCGTCTGTTGCGGCAACTTCAAGGGCGGTGTGGGCAAGACCACCACCACCGTTGCAGTGGCGCAGGGTCTGACCTTGATGGGGCACAGTGTCTGCCTGGTCGATCTGGATCCGCAGGCATCGACCACCACGCTGATGGGATTTGTGCCCGATGCGGAGGTGAACGAGGAGATGACGGTCATGCCGGTTGTTTATGGCGACAAGGAAGATCTTCTTTACGCTGCACTGCCCAGTTACTGGGACGGCATTGATCTGATCCCATCGTCGCCGGATCTGTTTGGCGCCGACTATTACTTGCCGAACAAGCAGGCCAGCGATCCGACATTCCAGTTCTGGGACGTCCTGAACAAGGCCATGCAGCCGCTGCGCGAAAAATATGACGTGATCATTATCGACACGCCGCCCACCTTGTCGTATCTGGCACTGGCCAGCTTCATGGCTGCTGACGGCATGATTATTCCCCTGCCCCCGGAAACCCTGGACTACGCGTCGTCGACGCAGTTTTTCCGGCAGTTTTCCGAGTTGTTCAATTCGATGCGGGAAGGCAAGCAGATCGACAAGGAATTCGAGTTCATCAAGATCGTGTTGTCGAAAGTAAAGTCATCAGTGTCCATGACCGATATCGTCAAGACGTGGATCAAGCAGACCTATCCTGAGTTGCTGGGAACGGCCGAAATTCCGGAAACCGATCTGGTGAAAAACGCTTATGCGGAGTTCAAGACCATTTATGACCTTGAGAGCTATGACGGCAGCCAGCGCACTTACAACCGTGCGATCGAGGCGTTCAATGCGGTCGTCGCGGAACTCGACGTGTCCCTGCAGACATGCTGGGCGCACCGCGAAATGAAGGAAGCAGCATGAGTAAGAAAGACGACAAACGTCCACCGCGCGTCAACAAGTTGGCGGCACGGCTGCTTGGCCAGACGGCCAACCTGGAACGCAATGTCAGCGAGAATCCTCCGACACCGATCGCCAGTCAGCGCAATGTGACCATGCCCGGCCAGCTGGGCGCCTTCCGCATCGAGGCCCAGAAATACCAAGCCAAGATTGATGAACTGCAGCGGCAGCTCGACGCTGCGGTGGCCAAGCAGGCAGATGGCGGCTCGGATGAGGAGTCGGCAGAACTGCGCGCGCGCCTGGTGCAGTTGCAGGAAGCGAGCCAGGCCGAAGTCGAGGCGCTCAAAGCGGCACTGGACGAGGCAGCACGCAATACCGGCAAGCCTTTCGATGCGCCGGCAAACCGGATCCGCAAGGTCGCCGGCCGCCAGCGCTTGTTGACTGAAGCCGAGAAAGAAGCGTTATACGCCAATCTCGACAATAACAAGCTGGTCACCCCGGTGACGCTGCGCCCTGCCCCGGATGGCGGGTATGAAGTGGTATCCGGACATAACCGATTTGATTTTTACGTCGATCGTGGCCGTGCAACCATCCCTGCCGTACTCGATCTATCGGACGACGAGTACGCGGATCGTGATGCCTTTTACGCCAATTTGCTGCACAACAGCCTGACAGATTATGCGAAGTATGTGGGTTTCAAGAAATTGCTGGCCGAGGATCAAACGCTGACCGTTGCCGATGTCGCGAAACATGCCGGCGTGCCTCGCACGACCGTTGCCAATCTGATGGTGTTTGATGAATTGCCAGCAGCTGCAGTACCGCTGCTCGATGCCCATCCGGATAAGCTCGGTCGCAACGCTGCCGCCGAACTCGCCGCACTCCATGCCAAAGGCCATACCGAGGGAGTCATGCAGGCGATTGACGCGATTATCAGCGGCGCCGCCACGCAATCTCAGGGGGTAGCGATGGCAACCAGATCCTCTCGGCGTGCGGTTGCCCCGCGCGTAGCGCCGGCGCCGGTGACCGTGCGCTCGGGACGCGCCACTTACTGCAAGGTTCAACAAGCCAAAAAAGTGCTGCGTCTTGAATTTGCCACCGATGTGGATGCGCAACTGGCAATGAGCGAGATTACCAAGGCGCTGCAAGTCCTGGCCGATGGCAGCAAGAAGTAACCGATAGATCAACGAAATATGAGGATTGCGATGAAGAGCTGATCTGAAACGCTAACAATTTGATGCCCTGAAAAGCAAAAGGCCCGGCGGGAACCGGGCCTCTGCTAATGCGCTGGCAGTGCCAAAACATAAATTACGTACTCTTCAGCCGTGATTTTAGTTCGGTGCTCAAGTCAGCGCAAGGGATTTTTTACGCCTGTCACTTGGCAACTGGAGCTCCCATGACAAATCATGGCCGAGGTGAGCATCTGCTCGCCCTAAAATTCGGGTGCTGTACCGGGCTTGCGCTACACGCTGGCACCGTTTTGCCACCCTTGGGGAACAAGGGTGAATAGCGTTGCCGAGCCCGATGTTCGATATTTCGAGCACGGTACCGCCCTGCACCGGGTGCTGCAAGAGGCGCCCTACATTCCGCGCTGCAGTGACAACAAAACGGCGACCCGTACTCGCCCCCGCGAGTACGCGGTGCGTTATCCGTACATGCAAATCAATCGGCCAGGCCTTGTCAGCTGGCTGATATTCGACCTCGACCATTCAAATTCGATGATCTGGGAGGACGCGGGCCTGCCGGCGCCAAATCTGATTGTGCGAAACCGCGCCTCCGGCAATAGCCACCTTTATTATGCGATTCCTCCGGTGTGCACGACCGAGGCCGCACGCGACAAACCCATCGCCTTCATGAAGGCCGTCTACGCCGCATTTTCGGTGGTGCTGCGTGCGGACCCCAATTTCCATTCAGGACCAGTGGCCAAGACACCTGGACATCCATGGTGGTCGACCGAGGAGTTACACAACTCCGTCTATGAATTGGGCGCCCTGGCCGATTATGTCGATCTGGCCGTGGCAGCGCCCTGGGCCAAGAACGTCAACGTTGACGACATTGCACACTCGCGTCACTGCCTGCTGTTCGAACATTTGCGCCACTACGCCTATTCCATCGTCAACCGCGAGAGGGAAAGCGGAAGCTACGACACGTTCGTGCGCTGGCTTGATCACAAGGCGCACGATTTGAACAGCTTCCGGGACAAAGGCTTTGAACAGGATCTGCCGGCATCCTCGCTGAGGGCGACAATTCGTTCGATCGCACGCTGGACATGGAACAAGTACACGGGAAGCGGCCGCTGCAAGCGCGGCATCATGCAGCTTGACCCAGATCTGCCACTCCCGGCACGCCAAAGCCTGGCTGCAGAACGCACCCACAGCGAACGACAGAAGAGTACTGCGGACAGGATCCTTGCCGCCTGCAGGTTGTTGCTGCAACGCGGAGAGAGTCTTACCCAGATCGCGATCGGACGCATCGCCGGCGTGACCCGGCAGACGGTGGCCACCTATAAAGCACTCGTCGAGCACACCCGCCAAGCGCTGAAAACCCCAGATGCACAGAACGCCGCAGCAGCCCCGGCGAATGTTAAGTTTGCTACCCATCAGGTACCTGCCGTAGGGGTTGCTTTTTTGCAACTAGTTTCTCTTGTGTGTATTGAAGGCAGTTCCAGTGAGTCTTCTGTCATCGCCGTAAGCCCGCAGCGGGTTGAGGACGGATAATTTCCTGTGGTGGTGCCATTCTGGGCTCTGGGTTTGTGCTGTTTTCAGCAAGCAGTTGGTGACGCATACCTCTGTTGGGTTTCAGGATGTTGAATTGATGGGTTTTCAGCTTAACCGGGCGTGGCGACAGGGGTTTCGTCGGCGCGCAAGCAAGCGGGGACGCCCGCGCGCGAAGGCAGCCCCCTGGCGCTTTTTTATTCAGCGATGTTTTTTTACCTGAAGCCGGCTCTTGCGGAATCAAACAATCACGCATACACTGTACGTATATACAGTATTATGTTGATAACGATTGTGCTTTCTCATGGCTTTGCTCTGTTCTCAAGTCTGTTCTGAATCCTCCGCCGAGGTCACTGATCCCTTGGTGATTTCTCACGTTTGGCGTGCAAGTGAGTTGGCAGTGTCACATGACGTCAGTTGTTCATCGGGATATTCGTTGCTGGATGGAGAGTTACCTGGTGCTGGTTGGCCGCGTTCGTCGCTGATTGAGTTGCTTGTTCAGCAATCGGGCATCGGAGAGTTGCAGTTGCTTAAGCCCTTACTCGTCAAGCTATCGGATAAGCAACGAATTGTATTGGTTCAGCCGCCTTATATTCCGCATTCGCTTGCGTTCAAGATATGGGGTATCGATGTTGGCCGATTGATATGGGTTCGGGCCCCCAGTACCGCGGACGCTCTTTGGACGACGGAACAAATACTAAAAAATGGTAGTTGTGGTGCGGTAGTGTTTTGGCAAAATCATATCCGCTCCGATTCCCTGCGCCGCTTGAATTTGGCGGCCCAGGGCGCGGAAACCTGGTTCTGGCTGATTCGTCCAATGACGTGTGCAAGTGAAGCCTCGCCCGCGTCCCTTCGGCTGGGAGTTCGACCAGCGATGGGTGGTGTCCAGGTTGAGGTGTTAAAGCGACGTGGTCCTGTCTCCGATAAAACCCTATTTATTCCGCTTGCTGATATGCCTACTGGCCGTCACCCCGTGCATCATGAAAACGCCTCTGCTGTTAACTTTATACCTGCCCTTATTACCGCTCGAAACGCTGCGCCCGTCTTGGTCTGAGACAGGCGCTTACGTGGTAGTCGATGGTGGAAAAGTGCTTGTCGCTTCGGCAGAGGCGACCAATGCTGGCGTGCGAGTTGGCATGCGCTCTGGTGGTGTGGCAACCATTGCACCTGGTGCGATCATGTTGGATCGCGATACAGAAAAGGAATCGCGTGCGCTCGATTCCATTGCGATGGCGATGCTGCAGTTCACGCCCGAGGTTGCGTTTACCGATGATTTCAGCCTGTTGCTTGATGTCGGTGCCAGTCTTGTGTTGTTTGGCGGTCCGCTTTCGTTGTGTCGGTGGGTACGTGATAGCATCCGCCGCCTCGGCTTTACCGGGCAGCTGGGTGCTGCCCCCACGGCGGAAGGTGCCTGGCTGCTTGCCCACGTAAAGCCTGGCCGTGATGCTCCGCGTAGAAGGTGCGTGCAAGCGGCAACTCTGGCTTTTCGCCTCGACGGGTTACCTTGTTCACTTGTTCCAGCTGCCGCGCCATTCCTTACCTGGTTCGATGGTATCGGCGCCGCCACGCTCAGCGATGTGCGGAAATTGCCGAGGACTGGGCTGCTACGGCGCACGAGCAAGCAGCTCTTGCATGCCCTCGACCGTGCGTATGGCGATATCGAAGAAATGCATCGTTGGATATCGGTGCCGGCGAAATTTTGCGCCCATATCGAAACCTTCGATCGCATCGAACATGCGGAAGCCTTGATGCATGGCGCCACGACATTGATTTTGCAGCTGACAGGTTGGCTCACTGTTCGCCAATTGGCTGTGATTACGTTCAGACTGCAGCTGGAGCACGAACGTGGCCGCTCTGCTGTGCCGCCGACGCCTGTCGAAATCACGTTGGCCGAGCCGGCGTGGAAAGAGCCGCACTTGTTAAGGCTGTTGAAGGAACGCCTGGCCAAGATCGAATTGAGCGCGCCGGTCATCGGTTTACGGCTGGAAGTGGTGCAGCTGGAAGCGATGCAGCCGCTGACCGATCAATTATTTCCGGAGCCAGGTGGTTCGTTGGCCGATTTCACACGCCTGCTGGAATTGTTGTCCGCCAGAGTAGGTTCGGACAACGTTTTGGTGCCGGTGCTGTCCCCGGATCATCGCCCCGAGCAGTGCAACAGCTGGGGGCCGGCCACGGCGAAAGTGACCTCTTCGACCGAAGATGAACTGGTGTTGGATCGTCCGTGTTTTGTGCTGCCCAAGCCCATACAGCTGCTGACGCGCGACGAAAGGCCTTTTTATTTGAGCCCGCTCAGACTCATACGCGGACCCGAGCGGCTCGAGGCTGGCTGGTGGGATGCGCATTCGGTCGCGCGCGACTACTATGTTGCGCAAGGTACAGATGCGACGTGCTACTGGATTTATCTTGAGCGCACTGCGGATCGTCGCTGGTTTTTGCATGGACTGTACGCCTGACGGATGCGCGCCATGGCAACCGCCCTCCCCTCCTATGCCGAATTGCAGTGCGTGAGCCATTTTACGTTTTTGCATGGATCGTCCGCTCCCGAGCAACTGGTGCAGCGTGCCGCTGGTCTTGGCTATCACGCTCTGGCGATTGCCGACGAATGCACGGTCGCTGGCGTGGTGAAGGCACATCTTGCCGCCAAAGAGGCTGGCCTTAAATTGCTGATCGGCAGCCAGATGGTGGTGACGCCGGAGGATGGCACACCGCCCTTCTCCCTGCTGATCCTGGCCATGAACCGCAATGGTTATGGCAACTTGTGCGAACTGATCACGGTCGCGCGCCGGCGCGCGAAAAAGGGCGAGTATCTTGTGCGGCCTCGCGATATCGCGGCGCCGCCGCGCGATTTGGCTGCGTTGCGAGGTATGCCGGATTGTCAGTTGATCCTGCTGCCACGTTATGGCGCGGGGCTCGACGTCATCGAGCGGCAGGGGGCTTGGTTGCTGCAATGTGCGGCTGGTCGTGCGCGGATCGCACTAACCCTGCACTTCCGGTCACGTGACCAGGCACACAAGGATATCGTCGCTGCTGTCGCTGCGCAGTTCGACTTGCCCGTGGTGGCTACCGGTGATGTGGTAATGCATGTGCGCTCGGCCAAGCCCCTGCAGGATACCATGACCGCAATCCGCCATGGCGTGCCGGTCGCACACTGTGGCTACCGGCTGGCGTCGAACGCCGAACAGCACCTGCGTTCAAGGGTTAGGCTGGGCAATTTATATTCGCGTGCCGCGCTCGAAGAGACGGTCCGCGTCGCAAATCTGTGTACATTTTCGCTCGACGAGTTGCGTTACGAGTACCCGGTGGAGATTGTGCCTGAGGGGATGACGCCGAGTGGCTACTTACGGCAGCAGGCACACCTTGGCGCCCACTGGCGGTATCCAGCCGGCGTGCCGGCCAACGTCCAGTCTCTCATCGAGCGGGAGCTTGAACTGATTGCTGAGATGTCCTACGAAAGCTACTTTCTCACGGTCTACGATATCGTGCGCTTCGCGCGAGCCAACAAGATCCTGTGCCAGGGACGCGGTTCGGCGGCCAACAGCGCCGTGTGCTATTGCCTGGGCGTGACCGAGGTCGATCCATCGCGTGGCACTTTGCTGTTTGAACGATTTATTTCCAAGGAACGCAATGAGCCTCCCGATATTGACGTGGACTTCGAGCACCAGCGGCGCGAGGAGGTGATCCAGTATATCTATCAAAAGTACGGCCGCACTCGCGCGGCGCTCACGGCCGTTGTCATCAGCTATCGCCCGAAGAGCGTATTGCGCGATGTCGGCACGGCGCTCGGCGTAGATCTTTCCATTGTGGACAAGGTAGCCAAGGCCAACCACGGATGGGGAGGGCGGGCCGAACTGGCGGAACGCATGCATAGTTGCGGACTGGATCCCGAGTCCGACGTCGCCAGGAAGTGGGCTTTCCTGGCTGAGCACATGATGCGCTTTCCTCGTCACATGTCACAGCACCCTGGCGGTTTCGTCATCTCGCACAGCAAGCTGTCGCGTCTGGTACCTGTGGAAAATGCCAGCATGGAAGACCGCACCATCGTGCAGTGGGATAAGGATGATCTGGATGCGGTGGGTTTGTTAAAGATCGATATCCTGGCGCTGGGCATGTTGAGTGCCATGCGTCGCACACTGGAGCTGGTATCGGCCAGGCGCGGCGAGCCGTTCGAACTGGCCGATATTCCGAAAGAGGATGCGGCGACCTACGAGATGATCTGCCAGGCTGACACGGTCGGCGTGTTTCAGATCGAGAGCCGTGCGCAGATGTCGATGCTGCCGCGTCTGAAGCCTAAGACGTTTTACGACCTGGTGATCGAGGTGGCCATTATTCGTCCAGGTCCGATTCAAGGGGGGATGATCCATCCCTACCTTCGCCGGCGCGAGGGGACTGACCCCGTGTCTTACCCCAGTGCGGAAATGGAGGCGGTATTGTCACGCACACTGGGCATTCCGATCTTTCAGGAACAAGTCATGCAGATCGCGATGGTCGCTGCCGGTTTCACGGCTGGCGAGGCAGATCAGTTACGCCGTGCCATGGCCGCATGGAAGCGGAAAGGGGGGCTGGAGCAGTTTGAAGACAAGCTCAAAACAGGCATGGCGGCGCGTGGCTACAGCGACGATTTCGCTAACGGCATCATTGGCCAGATCCGGGGATTCGCCGAGTATGGTTTTCCGGAGTCGCATGCTGCCAGTTTTGCCTTGCTCGCCTATGCGTCGAGCTGGATGAAACGCCATGAGCCGGCCGCGTTTCTAGCCGCTCTGCTGAACAGCCAGCCAATGGGTTTTTATAGTCCGTCGCAACTGGTACAGGACGCGGTGCGTCATGGCGTCGAGGTGCGTGGTGTGGACATCAATATCAGCGGCTGGGAGGCCACGCTGGAAGCTGCAAGTGGCACCCAACCAGCGGTACGCCTGGGACTCAACCTGATCCGGGGTATGGAGCGTGAAGCCGCCTGGCGGATCGAGGAGGCGAGGGCGGTGCGGCCGTTCAAGGATCTGCATGACTTGGGCGTACGCGCGGCGCTCGATGCGGCGCAACTGAAATTGCTGGCCAGTGCAAACGCGCTGTTGGAGATCAGCGGCAATCGGCGCCAAGCGATATGGAATGCGGCGGGGAGCGTGCCTGACCGCGGATTATTGCGGGAGGCCCAGATCGTAGAGGAAGAGTTGATGATTGCACCGGCCACAGAAGGGCAGGAACTGGTGGCCGATTACCGCCATATGGGGTTGACGCTCGGCCGTCATCCTCTCTCCTTGTTACGCGAGCGGCTGCACGCGATGCGATTCATGCCGGCGGAGATTCTGAATTTGTATGACGATGCGCGTCTCGCGCGTGGCTGCGGGTTGGTAACTGTGCGGCAGCGTCCGGCGACTGCAAAGGGCGTTGTGTTCTTGACGATTGAAGACGAGACGGGAAACGTCAACGTCATCGTCTGGCCGAGCCTTTTGGAGCAGCAGCGTAGGGAAGTGATGAGCGCACGTCTTCTGGGTGTGTATGGCCAATGGCAGTGTACGAACAATGTCAGGCACCTGGTGGCGAAGCGGCTGGTGGATCTTACCCATCTACTTGGGGATCTGGATACACGCAGTCGCAACTTTCATTGAGCCGGTTTTTTCCAACGGTTACTCGTATGTTTGATAAACATCAAACATTAGATGTCGACGAATTGTGCTTATGTGAGTGGATATAAAATCATAAGTCTTTGATTTTATTGGGTGTTCTAGTTGAACAATCAAGTTTCCTGTTGTGTCTGGTATCCGCTCTTGGCGCCGTATGCTCCAACCAACTGTACCCATGCAGGCGGATAAAAAATCATAAGTCTTTGATTCTATTAGGTGTTCAAGTAGAACACCGTCGATTTTCTTCAAAATGTCACTGGTGCTTGCGTTGACGCTCTGCCGCAGCTTCAGCATCGACGGTGTTCGAAGCTCCTGCCAGCGCGGCGGCGGCCATCGTCGCGTCGTAGTTCTCGGCCTGGCGCACCTGATCTATCAGGTCTAAGTGGTGTTAGCTCCTCAGGCTGCGGTCGCCGCGCCTCACATTTGGTGTTGGGATTGATTGGGAGCTTTGGGACTGTGCCTTCAGGGAACCGATGTAATGTTTCGCGGGTCAATGAGGAGCTTGATACCGCAGGCGGTGGCCTGGTTTATTCCGTATTCTTGAATGTCGTCAACCTTCGGTCGAACATCGAGAGCTTCGAAGCGGCTCGACCGATAAGCCCACTCCGGATCATCGGACTGTTCGAAGAAGACTTTTGCGCTGAAGGTGATACTGGTGTCGGCGAACGACGCGCTGTTGAAATACAGGCCTTCGGGCGGTGAAGGTGATATCTCAATCTCGTGGCGTTGAAATTCGAAGCGCGCTTGGGATTTCGGATTGAGTAGGATGTCAACGGCCATACGTGCTTCGTTTGCCTCCCAGAAAAGATCGAACTTGAATTTAGCGGAGGAGCGAAGGCCGGCGTTGGTGAGAAGCTGCAACCACCCAGCCAAAAACGAAGAGATGAAAGGCAGTTCCTCCAGGTACGGTCCGGCAATAGGTTGATCGATTGGGAAGGTAATCGGCGGTAGCCGGTCATTCCCAGCGATCGTTAAAGTAGCGTGTCCCGTGGCCATGAGTGAATACGCGCGAAGCAACTCCGCCCACTCGCTCAGGGAATGCTCCATGTCATCGATCGAACCGGTGCTTTCGAATTTGAGCGCTGGCGGAGTCAGTCGAATAATGAAGTACGTTGTGCGGATGAGCAGCTCTACGCCGTGGGGCTCGGCCATCGGTGGGCCTACGAACATTTCACCGGTGAACCTCGCCGCTTGGCCGAAGCCGGGGCCGCGGACCGAGATATCACAAGAACCCAGTGTAGGAGGCGTCAGAAGCAGTTCCTCAAGGTCATCGAATAACGTACCTTGATAGGGGAGGCGTATGCCGAACCGGCTGTCGAATAAGCGGAGGTGGGTCGGCTTCAAGGGTGAGAGGCCAAGCAATAAACTGCTGAAGTGCTCTGACCCCTGAATGTGGATCAGTGCCTCGAATTCGAACTGGCCGTCTTCATAGCCCAGTTCGCTGAGCTGTCGTTGCTTCTCGATCAAGTAGGCGCTAGGATTTTGGCCACAGGCTTTACTCAACGCTACCCACAAGCCGATAGGTGTCGGCTCGAAGCGTACCCCGACTTTCACATAATCGTAGCTAATTTCGACGTGGTTGATGTCGTGAGCCTCGCGGGCCTCCGCCAATCTTAATCGCCTGAGAACGCGTGCGAGCTCCTTTCCGATGAGGTGGACGAGGTAAGCGGATTGGAGCTCGCCGTCGTCTCGCAGCCGGAACACAACTATGAGTGCTGGCCGAGAATCCTTGGCGAGGCGGTCAATGGCTGACAGGCTGAGGCGGATACGATTTCCGGCGCGGCCGAGCGTCGACTTCAGCTGAGCGCGGGCAGCGTTGGTAGGACGTTGATCGAGCGGCAGCGCTTGGCCGGCCGGCACCATCGGAAACTCCACGATGAAATCCCAACCCATTACGTCGACGACGCTTTTATTGCAATAGAGACCTGCGCGCTCGCAGAGCATTTCGAACTGTCGCTCGCCAATCCGCTCAATGCGATCAGGATCTAATTCGCTTTGCATATCGCCATTGGTCCTCATTAATCGAATATCGTTGTTGTGCATTGGTTGGAGAAATTACCACGTCAACGCCTAGTCGGCAACGGGAGGTGTTACTTACTCAACGATTGGCGCTTTATCTCGTGAGTGAGTATGGGGGTGTAAGCCGGAACCGCCGAAAATGCCGCCGCAAAACACATCAGTGAAGGTTTCCGATCACCGAGTCGAGTCGACATGGATTTCCGTACAAGTTTTGCTTGGAGTGATGCTGGTTCGGATCAAAGCGGCCGCCGGTGTCGGGGAAACATCTATTTGGGAACGGACCGCGCCAGCAATGCCTTTCCGCACTTGACGGGAAAAACGAGAGTTCCGGCTTACACTTCCATATCGGGGGTAAGCCCGAACCCCTGATTTTTCCGTTTCCGCTGATCTTCCCATGTATGCCTCTCGGTCCAGCATCATTTTTATTCATTGCACCGCGCCAATAATCCGGTAATCTACGGAATATCAAATAAATAAGGGGGCGCCATGAAACTTGCAGCTGTGATTCTTGAGAACTTCCGTGGCTACTGCCAGCCAACAAGGATCGAGATCGACGAGGGCCTGACCGCGTTTATCGGGAAGAACGACGCCGGCAAATCGACTATCCTGGAAGCCCTCGAGATATTCTTCAACGACGGGAAGCCCGAACAGGGCGACGCCTGCGTGCATGGCAGTGCGGCGGACATCCGAATCGGCTGCGCGTTTACGGAGCTTCCCGCTGCCCTGGTCCTCGATTCGGCCGCCAGCACCTCACTCGCTGCCGAACATCTGCTGAACGAGGCTGGCGAGTTCGAGATCATCAAGGTATGGGACTCCTCGGCGAAGACGCCGAAAGAGGCCGTCTTCGCGGCGGCGCTACATCCGACCCACGCGGACGCGGCCGACATCCTTTCGCTCAAGAATTCTGACCTCAAAGCTCGCGTCAAGAAGCTGGGCATTAGCGATACCACCGTAAACCTCTCGGTCAACGGGAGTATGCGGCAGGCAATACGCGATATCTGCAGCCCGCTGGCCCTCGAGCGCAAGCTCGTCCCACTCGACAAGGAAGAGGCCAAGAAGGTATGGGAGCAAATCAAGCCGCAGTTGCCGATGTACGCCCTCTTCCGTTCCGACCGGGCGAGCCAGGACGGGGACGAAGAAGTCCAAAACCCCCTTGGCTTCGCCATTGCGCAGGCCCTGAAGGAGATGGAGGCCGACCTCAAGAAGATCGAGAACGCTGTACGCGCAAGGGCCGAGGACGTGGCAAACCGGACGCTCGCGAAGCTCAACGAGATGGACAGCCGACTTGCGAGCGAGCTCAAGCCGTTCTTCAAGGCCGACCCGAAGTTGAATAATGCCTTCAAATTCGGCCTCGTCGGCGACAACGGCATCCCGATAAACAAGCGCGGAAGCGGCGTGCGCCGCCTCATCCTGCTCAACTTCTTCCGGGCCGAAGCGGAGCGGCGGCGGACTGAGAAAGGGGCGCTGAGTGTCATATACGCCATCGAGGAGCCAGAGACCTCACAGCATCCCGATAACCAGCGACTACTCGTCCGGGCGCTCAAAGAACTCGCCATCGACGAGAATACGCAGGTCTTGGTAACGTCACACACGCCCGGCCTCGCCGGCCTCCTTCCCAGCGACAGCCTCCGGTGCGTACGCAGGCAAGAGGACGGGACGGCATCCGTTTCCGAGTGCGACGATAGTGAGCTGGCCGCCATCGCCAACGAGCTGGGCGTACTTCCGGACCAGCGCGTGAAGGCCTTGGTCTTCGTCGAGGGATCGAACGACGTCGAGTTCCTGGAGCGCGTCAGCGCCATGCTGAGGGCCGGCCGGCATTGCAGTTTTTTTCGCAAAAAACGACCTAACCAATTGATTTATTTGGTAAATTCGACTTTATAATTCATCGGGGCCACCTCGCGTTCAAGGTCCAGCATATATTCGCCGAATCGGTTGATGTGCCCTTTCCGATATGGCGCTAAGCCGCGAAGCACCTCCTCCGTTAGCACATATCCCTTTGCCTGTATTGTCTTGAGGAGCCGCGTCATCTCATGGACATTGTGCAGGATGACCATGTTCGCAACGAGCTGGTTGTACTTGATAACCTTGCGCTGTTCGTGCCGAACGTTTTCGGCAATGATGCCTTCGCCCCCAAAAAACAACCATTTGATGAAGCCGTTGAATTCCTCGCTCTTGTTGGTTGCTGCATGGATGGTACGACGCAATTCTGCGTCGTTGATGTACTTGAGCAGGAACATTGTCCGATGTACCCTGCCGAGCTCGCGGAACGCGTAGTAGAGCTTGTTCTTGCGGCTAGCGGTCCCTAGGCGGCGCAGGATCGTCGATGGCGCAATCTTGCCCGCTTTGATGGAAATAACGACGCGCAGCATGTCCTTCATATGGCGCGCGATCAGTTCCCAGTCGATCGATCCACGGAACAGGCTGCCAATATTGTCATACTGGTCGGCCTTGTCCGCCTTGAAGAACACCAGATCTTTGATATTGCGGATGCGCGGCATCAGGTCGATACCCAGCAGCGAAGCCAGGCCAAAGACAGGCGTGCTTTGGGCCTGGGTATCGCCGTGCAGCGTATCTGGCTGGATGTCCGACTGGTTGTTGATTAGCCCATCGAGGATGTAAACCGCCTCATAGACGCCGCATGGAATAAAGTGACTGAACAACGCGATGTACTTGTCGGACACATGGTAGTAGCCAATGCCGCCGTATCCACCGTAGCGGATATGGTATTCGGAAAGCAGGTTAGCCTCGTAAATGTTCCATTTGGTACCGTCGGCCGACGCGCTCTTTCCCGACCCCCAATAACGTGGCAATGCGAAGCGGTTGTATGCATTGATCACCTTGACGATCGCCTTGTCCAGACGCTGCTCGGTGACATGCTTGAGATTGAGCCAGGCCACCTGCTTGCGGCTCAGTCCCTTGATCGAGCGTGCGGTTTGCGTGGCGCCCAGGTTACAACCATAGCAAAACAACGTAGTGATGAAGCGCTTGCGCGGATCGTCTACTTTGGCCTCGAAGCCGGACAACGGACCGAAGAGTTTATGCAAGTCCAACCATTTTTCAGTCTCGGTCAATACATCAAGGATGCTCACCGGATCCATTTCATTGGTGACCATCTGCTCGATGGCGTCAAGTTCGGGTGGCGGCTTCGGGCGCTCCATGCGACGGATCACAATGCCGCTCTCGTCTATATCGGCAAGGCTATTTTGCGGGAATCGGCTGTCAACGTCGCGCGCTAGACTGCCGAGTTTGTCGCGCAACTGCGCGACAAACGCCGGAGCTTCCACCGACAGCCCTACCAGTTCACCATAGGCTTTCACTTCACGCTCGTATTGCTCCCAGTCCACCAGGTGGTTGCGATAATCATCGTAGTCGCCGCTATGCTCGACGTACAGATCGCCCGACTTGAGTTCATCCATGACTTGCGTCATCACGGCAAGTTCGAAATACTTGCGATGCACGTTCGCTGGGGCATCGGCTGCGACTCGGCCAAAAAACAGCTTGCGCCACTTATCGGACATCCAGTCCAGTGCCAATTCAGGTAGCGCACCTTCTGCCGCTGGCAGTTGTTCCTTGTGGCTGGAGCGATGCTTTTGGATGATGGCGATCGCCGCCAGCAGGCTCTGATCCTGGGAGCTCGATTTCAGACTGAGCGCTTCGAGGCACTTGAAGAGCAGGCTGCGCTTGCCAACATACCCGACCAGCATGAACGGATAATAGTTATTGCCAGCATACGCCATGTGCTCGTCGCATTCAGTAATCCATGCCGCCAGATCCCCGTCGAGGGATTGCTCGACCCGGGCGACGCGCTCCTCTTCGCTGGCCTCTTCGCTCAGGACGGTCAGCACTTCGCGGAACTGTCCGATCAAACGCTCAATCTGTTCGGCGTGCTGCAGGTGATATTGCCGCAACCGTTCCTCGGCGCCGTTATGCAAACTGCGGATGGTCTTGATGAAGATTTCGGCGATATCGTCCATTGCCTTCTGTAACTGGCTTTGAATCAGCAGCACGATGAGGGTGTGGCGCTTGAGAGGCTTGATCCGCCGCATTTCCGCCACATCCAGGGCACGCGCCTCCAAAACGAGTTGTTCACGCTTGGTTGCGGCGATGGCCTCAGTATTGGGCAGGTCCTGCGCCAGCGCGATCATGGTGTCAATGTGGGCCAAGAAATCCGTCACCGCACGCACATTGGGCTGCTTCGGCTCGCGTTTGAGGCTATCCCATATGCGCAGGTTCTCACCGGCAGAGAGCATGTGTTCAAAACGCTCGACCACGCATGTTGGCAATTCGCTAGCCACGGCCTTATAGATGCCGTCGTTGACGCTGGTGCGGGACTGGCGAGCCAGCCTGAACAAGTAGGTGAATCCAGGCAGTTCCAGGCGACGCTGGACCAACTCCTCAATCAGGACATTGATAATGTCGGGTAGCTCCTGCTTGGTATGGGCAGCCTGCAGGGCCTGATCTTCCAGCCAGTATTCATCGGACGAGTCCATCACCCGGATCCCCACGTACCCGCGCAGACGGCGCTGGTGTGTTGTCTTGCTACCGGATTGATCGTATTGCGCCAGCGCTCGTTTTGCCGGAACGCGCAGACCGCTATGTTCGCAGATATGCCGCACCACGATAGACGGGATGCTCGACAAAGGGACGAAATAACCGAGCCTTTGCAACAGCATAAGTTGGATCAGCAAAAAAGTACGATGCGATGCTTGGCGATACAGCGTGAAGATATGGTCAATTTGTGCGCGCGAAGGCGTGTAGATCGCCCCGAGCTCCTGCTCAGTGAACTCTTGTTTCAGGCGTGGATAAGCCGTTTCATGGATATTCGTCATTGAAATCAATCGACACCGGTCCAGCGAAGGAATTGCTGGAAATGGTGCATCGATTGCAAGTTTTTTGTCAAGCAATTAAACGTAAAGCATTCCAATCCGGCGACATATGTCTTTGATTGACCTTCCCATTATGGTAATGCGTATAGTGATGATATCTGTCATTCGATCCGTACTTGCTCACGGTCAAGTGACAGCATAGCAATAGCTTGACAGTTGGTTTGATACAACCTAGGCTACGAATATCATCCGTTTAGATAGTTTATGAAGACCTCCCGCACAGTGCGATTGTTCACGGCTCTTGTCGCGATACTTAGCATGCTGTTCATGCAGCATGCGGTCGCTTCATACCTATGCCCCGGCGTACCGATGGGAGTCGGTAGTTCCGTTACATCCGCAGGTGTTGGGGTGTCTGCGATGCCCGCGATGACAGACTGCGCCGGCATGGACACTGACCAGTCGACGTTGTGTCAAATTTATGCTGTGGGGGATGCGTCCAGGCAGTCGCTGGACAAGACGCCTGTCGCCGACCACCCATCTTTCGTACCTGTTGTCCTGCTTCTGACGTTAGCTATTTATGACACTCCCGTAGTGTATACAGCCAAACCTCCTTTGCTCATTACCTTGGCGAGGCCAACGGCACCGCCTATCGCTATCCGCCATTGCTGTTTCCGTATTTAACACTCCAGACTGCCTAGATCGCCATCGCCTTGTCGGGTTCGACAAGGCGATGCCTCCCATCGCATTCTGGAGCTGCCATGTCAATCCCGTACACCGTGCATACAAATGCACGCGTCGTCCGCCTTCACCCATTCATGAAGACGGCGTTAACTCTCGCCCTTACTGTTCCGCTGCTTGCCTTCGTTCATGATGCGCGCGCGGCCCCCCAGCCAGTCACCTTCACCGAGGCGCTGCAGCAGGCTGTCGCCCGCTCGCGCCAACTTCATGCGCAGGACCAGGCAACTGTCGCCGCACACGAAATGGCGGTAGCAGTGGCGCAGCGCCCCGATCCCACTCTCAAGGTCGGCATCGATAATGTGCCCTTAAGTGGCACCGATCGCTTTAGTTTGAGCGGGGATTTCATGACGATGCGGCGCATCGGCATTTCGCAGGAACTGACACGCGCCGATAAATTGCGCTGGCGTTCCGCACGTCTTGAGCGCGAAGCCGACAAGGCGCAGGCGCAAAAAGATGTCGCACTCGCCGCGATTCAGCGCGACACGGCGATCTCCTGGCTCAACGTCTACTACATTCGGAAAATGTCAGTTGTTCTGACAGAACAAGTGGTCTTTTCCCGCCAGGAAATTGACGCCGCTACGGCCGCCTATCGGGGCGGGCGTGGCAGCCAGGCCGACGTGCTGGCTGCGCGATCTGCCTTGTTAACCATCGAAGATCGAACCAGCCAGGTCGAGCGCGACCTCAACACGGCAAAAAACATGCTGGTGCGTTGGACCGGCAGCAGCGGCGAACTTGCCGAGGCCAGCATGCCCGACCTGGGCACCATCCCTCTGGATCCGGCCTTGCTCGATACCGAACTGGCGCACCGCCCGCAGATCATGGTGTTGAATCGGCAGGAAGAAGCCGCCCAGGCCGACGTCAATCTGGCACAAGCGAACCGGCGCCCGGACTGGAGTATCGAGTTTGCATTCCAGCAGCGCGGCGCGGCCTATTCGAACATGGTCTCCGTTGGCCTGTCCCTGCCATTGCAGTGGGATCGCAAGAACCGGCAGGACCGCGAGCTAAGCTCCAAACTTGCCTTGGTCGAACAAGCGAGGAGCGAACGCGACGAACTTCTGCGAGAAGATGCCGCCAACATCCGTGCCTTGCTCATCGAATGGAGGAGCGGCCAAGAACGTAGCGAGCGCTACGCGCTCCAGCTGTTGCCCCTTGCCGACGAGCGAAGCCAGGCAGTCCTGGCCTCCTATCGTGGCGGAAAAGCCTCTTTGGCTGAGGTGCTCGCGGCCAGGCGTAACAGTGCGGACATGCACGTTCAGTTGCTGCAGTTGCAGATGAATACAGCCCAGTTCTGGGCACAGCTTCGCTTTCTCTTTCCCGACATCGCAATCACGCAGATTTCCGCAGTACATCGCCAGCAGGAATTCAAATGAACAATAAAAAATTACGCGTCCTGGTACTTGCGGGTGCCCTTGCAGCGGTCGCTTATGCCGGTTACCAGTTTGGCGTACGACAAGCACATGAAGCAGTATCTCCAGGTGACGTCAAGGCAGTATCCGGCAACGCAGCAGGCGCCGCGAGTGCTGCCAACAAGAAACCACTATATTGGCATGACCCCATGGTGCCGGGCCAGAAGTTTGACAAACCCGGCAAGTCACCGTTCATGGATATGCCGCTAGTGCCCGTCTATGCTGCGGGAGATGGTGAGGATAGTAATGTCACGATCAGCCCGCGGGTCCAGCAAAATCTGGGAGTGCGTACAGCACTTGTCACATCAGGAAAGATGTCCGGCGGCTTGGTTGCCGTCGGTAACGTCGCCTATGACGAGCGCGACGTGGCACTGGTGCAGGCGCGCAGCGGTGGATTTGTAGAGCGCTTGTATGCGCGTGCCCTGCTCGATCCGGTGAAAAAGGGGCAACCCTTGGCTGACTTGTATGTCCCTGACTGGATCGCGGCACAAGAAGACTATCTGGCGAGCCGTCGTATGCAAGGCAATGAAACAGCATCCCTGGTCGACGCTGCCCGCCAGCGCATGCGGCTAGTTGGTATGAGTGACGGGCAAATCCGGCTAGTCGAATCGAGTGGAAAGCTCCATCCACGCTTGACAGTCTCAGCACCCATCAACGGTGTGATCGCAGAACTTGGCGCCCGGGAAGGAATGACCGTCTCCGCCGGTGCGCCGCTGTTTCGCATCAATGGGCTCGCGACAGTGTGGGTCAACGCGGAAGTGCCCGAGAGCGTGGCGGCCAAGGTTCGCCCCGGGGACGCCGTCGAAGCGCGGGTACAAGCGCTAGCCGGAAGTATTTTCAAGGGCACGGTGAATGCCATTTTGCCGGAAGTTAATGCCGCGACGCGAACCCTGAAAGCCCGTGTGGAGCTGTCTAACCCCGGCGCTCAGTTGCTGCCCGGCATGTTTGCTACGCTGACCTTCGCGTCAAACAGTGGCGCCGATGTTTTGCAGGTGCCATCGGAAGCAGTCATCCAGACGGGTACACGCAGCGTTGTCATGCTTGCCCAGGAGGGCGGCAAGTTTATGCCCGTCGATGTGGAGGTCGGCAGCGAAGGCAATGGTCTCACCGAAATCCGCAAGGGCCTGTCCGCTGGCCAGAAGGTGGTCGTCTCGGCGCAGTTCCTGGTCGATTCGGAGGCCAGCCTGAAGGGAACCACGACACGCATGAGCGATACGCCATCCCCGAACGCAGACAAGGCCCCCCCGCGCCACCATGGGGTAGGCAAGGTCGAACAGATCGGCAAGGATGAAATCACCATCTCGCATGGCCCTATCACGTCGCTGCAGTGGGGGGCAATGACGATGGGCTTCAAAGTGCCTTCCACGGGCATGCCGCGCAATATCGGTATAGGTGACCGAGTCGCCTTCGACATCAAACAAGGCGAAGATGGCAGCTTTGAGATCGTGGCCATTGCGCCGACCTCCGGTGCGCCGAAACCCGAGAACAAACCCATGGGTGGCATGAAGGCACCTGCGGGAGTGGCAAAATGATCGCAAAACTGATCCGCTGGTCTATCAGCAACCGTTTTCTGGTCTTGTTGGCGACTGTATTCATTACGGCCTGGGGCATATGGTCGCTGGCGCGCACGCCGCTCGATGCCATTCCCGACCTGTCGGACGTGCAGGTTATTATCCGCACCAGCTATCCGGGGCAGGCGCCACAAATCGTAGAGAATCAGGTCACGTATCCACTGACCACCACCATGCTGTCGGTGCCGGGTGCCAAGACAGTGCGCGGATACTCGTTTTTCGGTGACTCCTTCGTCTACATTCTGTTTGAAGACGGTACCGATCCGTACTGGGCGCGTTCACGGGTGTTGGAATATCTGAACCAGGTGCAGTCACGCCTGCCACCGCAGGCAAAAACTGCGCTCGGACCCGATGCGACCGGCGTCGGCTGGGTCTATGAATATGCGCTGGTCGACCGTAGCGGCAAGACCGATTTGTCGCAATTACGCGCCTTGCAGGACTGGTTTCTCAAGTATGAGTTGAAAGCGGTGTCCAACGTCTCGGAAGTGGCCAGCATTGGCGGCATGGTGCGTCAGTACCAGATCGTGCTCGATCCGGACAAGATGCGCGCCTTTAACATCCCGCATGGCAAAATTATCGATGCCGTGCAGAAAGCCAATCAGGAAACTGGCGGCTCCGTGCTGGAATTGGGCGAGGCCGAATACATGGTACGGGCCTCCGGTTATCTGAAGTCGCTGGACGACTTCCGCAAGATTCCCTTGATGACGACTGACGCCGGCGTATCGGTGCGGCTGGGCGATGTTGCGCGCATCCAGATCGGGCCTGAAATGCGGCGCGGGATTGCCGAATTGAATGGTGAGGGCGAAGTTGCTGGCGGCGTGATCATCATGCGTTCCGGGAAAAATGCGCTGGAAACCATCGATGCCGTCAAGGTCAAGCTGGAAAAGCTAAAAGCAAGCCTGCCTCCTGGCGTCGAAATCATTCCTACCTACGACCGGTCGAATCTGATCAAGCGTGCTGTGACCAACCTGAAAGAAAAGCTGATCGAGGAATTCATTGTCGTCGCTGTGGTCTGTGCGCTGTTCCTGTTTCACTTGCGCTCGGCGTTGGTGGCCATCATCACGCTGCCGATCGGCATCCTGATCGCCTTTATCGTCATGTATTATCAGGGAGTCAACGCCAATATCATGTCGCTGGGCGGTATCGCCATTGCCGTCGGCGCCATGGTCGATGCCGCCGTGGTGATGATCGAGAATGCCCATAAGCATATTGAAGTCTGGAATCATGCCCATCCGGGTAAACAGCTGAAGGGCAATGAGCACTGGCGTGTCATTGGCGACGCTGCGGTTGAGGTTGGGCCAGCACTGTTCTTTTCGCTTTTGATCATCGTTCTCTCGTTCATTCCTGTGTTCACTCTGGAAGCGCAGGAGGGGCGCATGTTTTCGCCGCTGGCCTTTACCAAGACGTATGCGATGGCGGCGGCGGCTGGATTGGCGGTGACGTTGATTCCCATTTTAATGGGCTATCTGATCCGAGGCCGGATTCCCGATGAGCAAAAGAATCCCCTCAATCGCTTCCTGATCGCGCTATACCGCCCCCTGCTCGATGTCGTACTGCGTTTTCCAAAGCTGACTTTGCTGGCGGCAGCGCTGGTAGCGGCCATCACGATCTGGCCCATGAGTCGACTCGGCGGCGAATTTATGCCGCCACTGGATGAAGGCGATGTGCTGTACATGCCGTCGGCGTTGCCCGGTCTGTCGGCCGGCAAGGTCGCGCAGTTGTTGCAGCAGACCGACAGGCTGATCAGAACGGTACCTGAGGTACAAAGCGTCTTCGGCAAGGCCGGCCGAGCCGAGAGCGCCACTGATCCGGCGCCGCTGGAAATGTTCGAAACCATGATCCAGTTCAAGCCGCGCGATCAGTGGCGCCCTGGCATGACGCCGGAAAAATTGATACAGGAACTGGATCGCACCGTCAAGGTGCCTGGGCTGTCCAACATCTGGGTGCCGCCGATCCGCAACCGAATTGACATGTTGGCCACCGGCATCAAAAGCCCGGTCGGCGTCAAGGTGGCAGGCGTTAGCTTGCAGGAAATTGACCGCATCACAGGTGAAATAGAACGCGCAGTCAAGAAGGTGCCAGGCGTCTCCTCGGCGCTGGCCGAGCGCCTGAATGGCGGACGGTACATCGACGTCAACATCAATCGCGACGCGGCCGCCCGCTACGGCTTGAATATTGCAGACCTGCAAAGCGTGGTGTCAGCAGCGATCGGCGGCGACAATATCGGTGAAACTGTCGAAGGATTGCAGCGTTTCCCGATTAATGTGCGCTATCCACGCGAGGTGCGCGACTCAGTCGAGAAACTGCGCCAGCTACCGGTGCTGACAGAGCGGGGTGCGCAAATCCGGCTGGGTGATGTCGCCGCGATCCGCATTGACGACGGACCGCCGATGCTCAAGAGTGAGAATGCCCGGCTGTCAGGCTGGGTGTATGTCGATATTCGCGATCGCGACTTGAGTTCGACTGTGTATGACATGAAGCAAGTCGTCGCCCGGGAAGTCAAATTGCCAGCGGGTTACTCCATTGCTTGGTCGGGGCAGTTCGAATATTTAGAACGTGCCACAGAAAAACTCAAAATCGTCGTGCCAGCGACCTTGCTCATTATCTTCGTGCTGCTCTACCTGACCTTCAAGCGCTTTGACGAAGCGGCCTTAATCATGGCAACGCTACCGTTTGCGCTGGCCGGCGGCATTTGGCTACTCTGGTTGCTCGACTATCACCTGTCAGTCGCCGGCGGCGTCGGCTTCATCGCGTTGGCTGGTGTCTCGGCCGAATTCGGCGTCATCATGCTGCTTTATTTGAAGCATGCCTGGGAGGAACGTCTGGTGAATGGTAACGCCAATGAAACCGATCTGCTCGATGCAATTCGTGAAGGTGCGGTCTTGCGCGTGCGCCCCAAGGCAATGACGGTGGCGGTCATTATCGCCGGCCTGGTGCCGATTATGCTGGGCACCGGCACCGGGTCGGAGGTCATGCAGCGCATCGCCGCGCCGATGGTTGGCGGCATGATTACCGCGCCGTTGTTGTCCATGTTTGTGGTCCCTGCGGTTTATCTGCTGCTTCGTCGGCGTCAGATCCGTGCCGCCGGCTCGGCAGCAGCAGAGGAGAATTAGCCGTCATGAGACCGTTCGGCACCTACCGCTCGGCTAAGCACCTCGTGTATTTCGTGAGGTGTGCGGTGGTGTTGTTCGGTTTTATCTGGTGCAGCCATATACCGGCGTTTCCACTGCAAAACGACATGCCTGCATCTGCGGCGATTGCGCAGCCGATGGCCATGCCAAGCTGCCAGACATGCGCCTTCTGCTATATGGGACCACCTTTTGCCGACCATAACGCAGGCGGCGACTATCCGGATCTCGGTGCTACCACTGCTACGATGCGTTTTGTTTCGCAAACGGATAGAAGTGATTTTTTTTCTGATATGTCAGACGTTCCCGCAGTTGCGCTGCGGCTTTTGTATTGTCGATGGTTGAATTAGCCACTTGACCATGGGGATGACGATGCATACATCAAATTAGTTTATCGAGGAGTCTATCATGAAAAAATTACTACTTACGCTGCTCTGTATCAGCACTCTTAGCACTGCATTTCCCGCCTTCGCTGGCCCGGACTGGCAACTGATTGAGCAAGGGCGCAAGGCCAAGCAGGCGCAAATGATGCGAGCGGCCAATAAAGCCCCGCAAGCTGGAATGGAACATCAGATGGAGCCAAAAAAGGATCATCAAATGGATCCGAAAATGTATGAAAAAATGGATCAAATGATGAAGGACTGTCAGGAAATGATGAAGAAAAAGTAACGCGGTTTTGAGTGCTGGATGCGATCGCTGCTGGTGGCATATGCGGCCAGCAGCGATCGTATCCATTCAGGTGCTTACCCGATCACGCCATGACTTAATCTTTCCGTTGCCTGCGGTAGTTGCATTAAGTCGCTACTGTCAGTATTTCCAAGAAGAGATTACTAATATGGTGTATTTTTCAAAAGGTCATCTAGTTCCTTGAAGCGTCCCTTGACACGATCAACGCTGTATTCATACATGAGGGAATTGTGAGCAAATTGGGCCCGTTCAACATCCATATCAACGGTGTTTCCATCAATGCTACCTTGGGCTGGAATACGAAATTGCAGGGAAACGTCATCTTTTGACTTTCCTGTTTTTAAGGCCTTCTCAATGTCAATATCTACCGCCACATATCCAGGCGTATCGGCATTCGCGATATTGGATGCGAGAAGTTCTTGACGGTACGCCCGCAGTCCGAGCGCACGTTCATTGATACTCACCTGCTGCCAAATCGTAAGCGTCAAGCCAGCATCGTCTTGAACCCGGCAATGAATTAGAAGATGATGGCATCACACCGCTGGGAAGCGGCGTGTTGTTTAAGCCGAAGGGAACTGCGTGGCGCAGTTCCAGGGCAGGAAGTCGTCGACCCGGTTGACCGGATGATCGGCGATGTTGGCCAGCACATGGCGTAGCCAGGCCTCGGGGTCAACACCGTTGAGTTTGGCCGTGCCGATGAGCGAGTAGATGGCCGCTGCACGTTCACCACCGCTGTCGGCACCGGCGAACAGGTAGTTGCGCCGGCCGATGGCAACGCCACGCAGCGCGCGTTCAGCGGCCGAGTTGTCGATCTCGATGATGCCGTTGTCGCAGTAGCGCAGCAACGCCGGCCACAGATTGAGCGCGTACTGGATTGCCGCCGCCGTGTCCGACTTGCGCGACAGCTTTTCAAGCGTGGCGCGTAGCCAGTTGCCGAAGTCGTCGAGCAATGGTCGTGATCGTTGCTGGCGCACCTGCTGTCGTTCGTGCGGCGGCTTGCCGCGTATCTCGGCCTCGATCACATACAGCTCGGCGATCCGGCGCAGGGCCTCGGTCGTGATGGCCGATGGTCTGGCTGCATGCAGATCGTGGAACTTGCGGCGCGCATGTGCCCAGCACGCCGCTTCCTGTATCGTGCCGTCGACATAGAGTGCATTGAAACCGGCATACGCATCGGCCTGCAGCACGCCCTTGAAGTTGGCCAGGTGAGTTTGCGGATGAATGCCTTTGCGGTCCGGCGTGTAGGCAAACCAGACCGCTGCCGGCGTGGTGTCGCCGGAGGCGCTATCGTCACGCACGTAGGTCCACAGCCGTGCTGTTTTCGTCTTGCCATTGCCCGGCGCCAGCACCGGAATCGGCGTGTCGTCGGCGTGCAGCTTGGTGCCAGCGAGCACATGGCGCCGGATCGCGTCCACCAGCGGGCGCAACAAGGCGCTGGCGGCACCAACCCAGTTCGCCAGCAGCGCACGTTCCAGTTCAACGCCTTCGCGGGCATAGATCACCGACTGCCGGTACAGCGGGAGATGGTCGGCAAACTTGGCCACCAGCACATGTGCCAGCAAGCCCGGCCCGGCGATGCCGCGTGCAATCGGCCGGCTTGGAGCGGGTGCCTGCACGATGGTGTCGCAGCACTTGCAGGCCAGTTTTGGACGCGTATGGCGGATCACGCGGAAACTGCCTGGTATCCATTCGAGTTGTTCGGCAACGTCCTCGCCCAAGGGGTGCAGACCACCGCCGCAGGCGGGGCAAGCTTCGCCTGGCGGCGGGTACATTTTCTCGTCTCGCGGCAAGTGATCTGGCAAGGACCGGCGCACCGATTTCTTGCGCGGCGCCTGGTCGGCCGCTGGCATCTCGCGCGCCGCTTCGCCCTCGTCAGCCTGCAGGTCTTCCAGTTGCAACTCCAGTTGCTCGATCTGGTGGTCGAGCTTTTCCGACTTGCGGCCGAACTGCATGCGCCGCAATTTGGCAATCTGCAGCTTGAGATGCTCGATCTCGACGGCGCGCGTGTTGAGCTGCTCAGTCAAGCCGGCGACGACCTGCTGCTGCGCGAGCAGCAATGCTTTCAAGGCATCGATATCGTTGGGCAGGTCGGCGAGGTTGAGCATGGGCCGAGTTTACGCGAGGGCGCCGACGTTTACAAGGCCGATGATGGTTGCCAGGTGCGCTCGGGGCGCCGCCAGTCGAGGCCTTCGAGCAGCATCGACAGCTGTGCCTGCGATAGCAATACCGTGCCGCTGGTAGCCTGCGGCCAGACGAAGCGGCCGCGTTCAAGCCGCTTGGCCAGCAAACATAGCCCATCACCGCTCCACCACAGCACTTTGATCATGTCGCCACGCCGGCCACGGAACACGAACACGTGACCGCTGAACGGGTCTTCGTCCAGGGCCGTTTGCACCCTGGCCGCCAAGCCGTTGAAACCAGAGCGCATGTCGGTCACACCGGCTGCGATCCAGATGCGTGTGCCCGCCGGCAAGCCAATCACGGCCGCAGGCTTTGCAAGACGAGCTGGAGCAGCGCGGCGTCGATGCCGGCATGCAGACGCACGACGGCATCGCCAATGATGATCTCGATCATGCTGCTTGGCTCAACTGGGGGCAGTGATGGCGACCGTCTCATAGCCGGCTTGACCAGCACGGGCAGCAGCGCCGGCACGACCGGCTCGAACAAACCGGTACGCAGCTCGCGGCGCCACTTGAACAGCATATTGGCGTTGATGCCGTTCTGCTGCGCCAGCTTGGACACCGAGATACCAGGTGCACAAGCCTCGATGGCGAGACGCCGTTTGAAGTCAGCCGGATAGTTGGGGCGGCCCTTACGGTTGCCTGCCGTTTTATCTGTATCCAAAGTGATTCCCATCAAAAAAGTGACGGGAACTACTTTGGGGCATGTGGACTTTTAAAGATAGACGGCGGTGGGGAGACGCTTACGCCAAATCTTAGCAGCGGTCAAATTCAATGGAAGGTCAAACTGTGTGTGTTGAATAGTTGCCACTGGAGGCAAGGCCATTGCCACTATCGGTAGTTGTCAACAAAGATGTCGCGTCAAGTCATGCAGCTTTTCTTAATTCCTCTGGCGGTTTCCGCTCCGGATTCAGCCAGACCTCATCGTTCAATTCCCAATCCCGCGTAGTCCCGGTCCAGCGCTCTGGATGACGTTGCTTGGCGGCCTCGTAGACCTGCTTGCGGTGCTTGAGGATCGCTCCGTCCCGGCCATCATGGCGTTGCGCAGGCGTCACGAATTTCAGGCCGCTGTGCTTGTGCTGATGGTTGTACCACTGCACAAATGACAGCGTCCATTGCCGCGCCTTTTCGATACTTTCAAACGGCTTGCTCGGATAGTTCGGCCGGTATTTGCAGGTCCGGAACAGCGACTCGGCGTAGGCATTGTCGTTGCTCACACGGGGCCTGCTGAACGACGGCATGATCCCCAGCTTTTCCAACGTCGCCAACATTGTGGAGCCTTTCATCGAGCTGCCATTGTCCGAGTGCAGCACCACCTCACGCCCGGCCAGTCCCTCTGCCAGACTGGCTTTGCGCATCAGCAGCGAGGCCATTTCCGCCGACTCGGCGATGTTCACTTCATGCCCGACGATCTTGCGGCTGTAGACGTCAAGAACCATGTACCAGTAAAAATATAAACCCCGCACACCGGTCGGCAACCAGGTAATGTCCCACGCCCACAAGCGGTTCGGTTCGATTGCGCAGTGGCTCGTGACGACCCTTGTGCTGGGCTTCTTCGCCCGACCGCGGTGATGCTGCTGCTTCTCTTCTTTCAAGATCCGGTAGACGGTCGATTCTGATGCCAGATACTCGCCCCGGTCAGCCAAGGTCGGCACGATCTGGCTAGGCGGACTGCTGGCAAATTCAGGGCTGTTGGCAACCGTCAGAATCTGCTGGCGTTCCTCTTCGCTCAGCTTGTTGGCCGGCGCCCTGCGGCGGCTGCCTTTGCGCCCGTCGGCCTGGCTGCCATCACTGTCGAGCATCCAGCGCTGATAGGTTCGAAGGCTGATCTCCAGCGCACCACATGCCTGCGCACGCCGACACCCGCCGTCAACGGCTTCTTCAACCAATATCATCACCTGCTGGCGATCTGGGGTGCCGATCAATCGTCCTCGGGCTCCCCCCAGATCGCCTGTGCTTTTTTTCTGAGAATGATCAGCGCCGCTGCCTCTGCCAGTGCCTTCTCTTTGCGCTGCAAATCCTTCTTCAATTGCTTGATTTCTTTGCGGTCGCTTTTGCCTTGCTCGCGCAGTTCCCGGTTGCGCTCGGCCGGCGCTTCATTGGCCTGCTGGCAAGCCTCGCGCCAGTCGGCAACCTGTTCGACGAACAAGCCTTTGCCCCGACAGTATTGAGCCAGTTCGGCCTCGTTCATGCGTGCCGTTTCCAGCACCACCCCAAACTTATCTGCCGACGACCACACGACGGCATTCTTTCCATTTCCCGGCACCGGCACTCCCTGAGACTGTAGATTTCGTCGCCAAGTATAAAGTGTCTGTTCCGAGATGCCATTCTCCTTCGCCAGGGCCGACACCGGCCTGTTCTCCGGCGGCATCATCTGCCGAAGAATGGCTTCCTTGCGTTCTGCTGGATACTGATTCACTGTACGTCTTTGCTCCGCCCCCGGATGGATTAAAGTGATTCAAGTGACGCGACATCTATCCTGACATAGGGGGCTATTGGCGTCGATCCTAGTGCATTAGCTAATGTGGCAGAAAACATTTGCCCTGCCGTCTTGCCTTCCGCGCTGGTGCTACCCTTAACTGTGAGCCCGATAGATGCCTGGATCGATTCAATTTTATTCATGGATTCCTCCCTCATTGACATTCGATTTCTGACGTTTCAGAGAGCTGGTCGGATAGAGTAACTAACTAACCTGTTCGCTTTAAGGATCAAACACGTCTCAATCGTGATGGCGGTAGTTGTCAACAAAGATGTCGCGTCAAGTCATGCAGCTTTTCTTAATTCCTCTGGCGGTTTCCGCTCCGGATTCAGCCAGACCTCATCGTTCAATTCCCAATCCCGCGTAGTCCCGGTCCAGCGCTCTGGATGACGTTGCTTGGCGGCCTCGTAGACCTGCTTGCGGTGCTTGAGGATCGCTCCGTCCCGGCCATCATGGCGTTGCGCAGGCGTCACGAATTTCAGGCCGCTGTGCTTGTGCTGATGGTTGTACCACTGCACAAATGACAGCGTCCATTGCCGCGCCTTTTCGATACTTTCAAACGGCTTGCTCGGATAGTTCGGCCGGTATTTGCAGGTCCGGAACAGCGACTCGGCGTAGGCATTGTCGTTGCTCACACGGGGCCTGCTGAACGACGGCATGATCCCCAGCTTTTCCAACGTCGCCAACATTGTGGAGCCTTTCATCGAGCTGCCATTGTCCGAGTGCAGCACCACCTCACGCCCGGCCAGTCCCTCTGCCAGACTGGCTTTGCGCATCAGCAGCGAGGCCATTTCCGCCGACTCGGCGATGTTCACTTCATGCCCGACGATCTTGCGGCTGTAGACGTCAAGAACCATGTACCAGTAAAAATATAAACCCCGCACACCGGTCGGCAACCAGGTAATGTCCCACGCCCACAAGCGGTTCGGTTCGATTGCGCAGTGGCTCGTGACGACCCTTGTGCTGGGCTTCTTCGCCCGACCGCGGTGATGCTGCTGCTTCTCTTCTTTCAAGATCCGGTAGACGGTCGATTCTGATGCCAGATACTCGCCCCGGTCAGCCAAGGTCGGCACGATCTGGCTAGGCGGACTGCTGGCAAATTCAGGGCTGTTGGCAACCGTCAGAATCTGCTGGCGTTCCTCTTCGCTCAGCTTGTTGGCCGGCGCCCTGCGGCGGCTGCCTTTGCGCCCGTCGGCCTGGCTGCCATCACTGTCGAGCATCCAGCGCTGATAGGTTCGAAGGCTGATCTCCAGCGCACCACATGCCTGCGCACGCCGACACCCGCCGTCAACGGCTTCTTCAACCAATATCATCACCTGCTGGCGATCTGGGGTGCCGATCAATCGTCCTCGGGCTCCCCCCAGATCGCCTGTGCTTTTTTTCTGAGAATGATCAGCGCCGCTGCCTCTGCCAGTGCCTTCTCTTTGCGCTGCAAATCCTTCTTCAATTGCTTGATTTCTTTGCGGTCGCTTTTGCCTTGCTCGCGCAGTTCCCGGTTGCGCTCGGCCGGCGCTTCATTGGCCTGCTGGCAAGCCTCGCGCCAGTCGGCAACCTGTTCGACGAACAAGCCTTTGCCCCGACAGTATTGAGCCAGTTCGGCCTCGTTCATGCGTGCCGTTTCCAGCACCACCCCAAACTTATCTGCCGACGACCACACGACGGCATTCTTTCCATTTCCCGGCACCGGCACTCCCTGAGACTGTAGATTTCGTCGCCAAGTATAAAGTGTCTGTTCCGAGATGCCATTCTCCTTCGCCAGGGCCGACACCGGCCTGTTCTCCGGCGGCATCATCTGCCGAAGAATGGCTTCCTTGCGTTCTGCTGGATACTGATTCACTGTACGTCTTTGCTCCGCCCCCGGATGGATTAAAGTGATTCAAGTGACGCGACATCTATCCTGACATAGGGGGATGGGAACTAGCTCTAGTCGCGATAGAGCTGATTTCATTCGCAGTGCGCTCGTCGTCCAAACTATAAACAGGTGCAAAACCACCTCCAGGGGTGCGAAAGTTGGTGGTTTGCCCCTGATACATCCTGGCCGCGGTCCACTGCACCTTTCCGTCATAAACATAGACTCGAAGGTCGAATTTCAGCGAGCTAGGATTATCGGTGGAACCGATCGAGCGCTCACCGGGTATGACGAGGGCCTGAGCGACGTAGTCACCAGCCAGAATGTCCTGCCATACCCGTTTGGTGATCTTTTCACCACGGTACGTGGCTCGCCCCCCGTAACCTGCAACAGGTTTAAAAAACAACTTTCGGCGCTCCGTCCACAAGCGGTCCGCATCGGAGGCCGTCACAATCTGCGTTCGCGGTATGCTCTTGAGCAGAATATCTTGCACGGCGGGGGCTACGCCAAGCGCTACGAGCTCTTTCTTATCCGATAGCAGAACCAGATTTGCCTTATTTGCATAGAGGGTATGCGCTTGGGGGTGCGGCGTTAGCACGATTGCGCTTTCTAGATACGCCGAACGCAATGGGAGACACTGGGGCGACTCAAGCATGAAATCGGTCAGCCGGTTATAGACCAAGTCGATAGCAAGATCCCCATGACGTAAAACGCCATCACGATAGGTAAGGTCCGATGGTGAGGCAATAACGGCCTCTATGCCGTGGCGTTCGAACAAGCGTCGAAAAAGAACAAACTCGGGATAGAGATACTGCTGCTCTGGATGTTCGTCAACTATCGCGACTGTCCGAAGTGGCTGTGAACGTTGAGAGAGCGCCCATTCCGACTCAAACATGTTGAAGATGGTATCTTCAAGGGTCGCACCGCTATCAATGGCTCGTGTCAATTCACTATCGCTGAGACAGCACGATCTATGGGCTTTTGCCATCGCGGCGTTGAGCATCGCTCCACCGGCATTTGTGTTGATTTCGATGAGCGCCAAGGTATCGTCGTGGATGTGGAAGTCATAGCCAAAAAATACTCCTTTTGCATCATCAGGATTATGCTTGGCAATGTCAGGAGCATCAGTCAGAACGCGCGCACGATACGATGGCAGCGATATTACGGATTCAATCGCTGCAATAACGTCCGCAATACGTTTGCTTTGGCGATACGAGACAAAAATAGGCCGCGCAGAAAATAGATAGGGACACCGCTCCTCGATCAACTCGTGCAATCCGTCCATTCCCGGTTCGCTAGAAAGCGCTATTTTCAATGCGGAGCTATCCAAACTGGTGCAGAAACAGTCTCTATTGAGGCGTGCAGCCGGAAGAAAATTCAATTCTTCGTTGCTAAGCAAGCAGCCATTATTCGATGCAGCTTTCACTATCGCAGGTATATTCATGTTTGCTTCCACAAGAATGTCGCTCGGTGCCACAGTCAGCGGTTAAGGCCGACCGGTACCGCGCAACCGGAGTGCATTGGTAATGACAGACACGGAACTCAGGCTCATCGCTAACGCGGCGATCATCGGCGATAGCAGTTGGCCAGTAAATGGATACAGCACACCGGCAGCCAGGGGAATGCCCAAGGCATTGTAGACAAACGCGAAGCCCAGGTTCTGCCACATATTTCGAACAGTATCGACCGAGATTCGACGGGCAAGGGCAATCCCACGCAGATCTCCTTTTACTAAAGCGACGTGAGCGCTATTGATAGCCACGTCTGTTCCTGTACCCATGGCAATACCAACATTGGCCTTCGCCAGTGCGGGGGCATCATTGATTCCATCGCCGGCCATTGCGACCACCTTGCCTTGCTTTTGCAGTTTTTCTACCAAGGCCAACTTGTCCTGTGGTTTCACCTCGCCGTAGAACTCCGTGATGCCCAGCCTTTCGGCTACGGACTTCGCAGTGGTGACGCCATCGCCAGTGGCCATGATTACGGTCAGCCCTTCAGCGCGCAAGCCTTCTATGGCCTCATGCGTCGTTGCCTTGATGGGATCCGACACCGCAATCAGTCCAGCCAAAACGCCGTCAGAGGATAGATACATGACGCTAGCACCTTCTGTCCGCAGGCGTTCAGCGACCTCAGCAAGCGGCCTCCAATCGACTTTGTCAGCATCCATCAGCGCGGTGTTGCCCAGTGCGATGTGCACCCCGCCAAGCGTGCCGCGCACGCCAATACCGCTGGCAGACTCAAAACTGTCAGGTTTGGTTAGCACCAGTGCTCGCCTGTTCGCTTCGTAGACGATCGCGTGCGCTAACGGATGTTCGCTGCCCTGGTCTATGCTCGCCGCCATTTGCAGGACGTCTTCGTCCTTGAAACCGGGCGCTGCGACCACGCTGTTAAAGGAAGGCTTACCTTCAGTGAGGGTCCCCGTCTTGTCGACAATCAGTGTGTCGACCTTCTTGAGGTCTTCTATCGCTGCGGCATCCCGAAAGAGCACACCTTGGGTGGCCGCGCGGCCTGTGGCGGCCATAATGGACATCGGCGTGGCTAACCCCAATGCACATGGGCAAGCAATGATCAGTACTGCAACGGCGTTAACAAAACCAAAGACCCAGCTCGGTTCAGGGCCATACATTCCCCATAACACGAACGTCAGTAGCGCTATTGCCACGACAACGACCACGAAATAGCCTGCAACACTATCGGCGAGTCGTTGCATAGGCGCGCGGGAGCGCTGCGCCTGCGCGACCATTTGTACGATTTGAGACAACATCGTGTCGCTGCCGATTTTTTCGGCACGCATAATCAGGCTCCCGCTGGTATTGATCGTTGCGCCAATCAACGTGTCTCCTGCACGCTTTGTCACAGGTAAGGGCTCGCCAGTCAGCATTGACTCATCGAGCGAGCTCTCGCCATCGAGCACTACGCCATCAACTGGTACCTTCTCACCGGGTCGGACACGGAGTTTGTCGCCGACGTGGACGTGCGTGAGCGGGATGTCATCCTCGGAGCCATCGTCCTGAATGCGTCGAGCCGTCTTTGGAGCGAGGCCAAGTAAGGATTTGATTGCGGCGGAAGTTTGGGAGCGTGCGCGCAGCTCAAGTATCTGTCCAAGAAGCGTGAGCGAAACAATGACTGCCGCTGCTTCAAAATATACGCCTATGCGGCCATGTGCAGCAAAGGTAAGCGGGAAGAGGCCCGGTGCGATTGTGGCGACGACACTATAGCCATAAGCAGCCATTACGCCAAAGCCAATCAAAGTCCACATATTCGGGCTCATGCGTGCCAGCGATTGCGCCCAGCGTCTGAAAAATGGCCAGCCGGCCCACAGTACGACAGGTGTACTTAATGCGAATTCAATCCAGTTTTGGCCTGGCAGCCCCATAGAAAGGAACACATGCCCAAACATCGCCAGTAAGAACACCACTAAGGTAAGAGGCAGCGTCCACCAGAAACGATGGCGAAAATCGACTAGCTCCGGGTTTTCCGCCTCATCTAGCGTCGGCATTTCAGGTTCGAGCGACATGCCGCAAATAGGGCAAGTTCCCGGTGCTGGCTGGCGAATCTCGGGGTGCATCGGGCAGGTGTAGACTGCTCCCTCCTGGGGGGCATGCGCAGGGTTGGGTGCCGCATTCGCTTTATCGATAAAGGAATCTGGCGCTGCGTTGAACTTTGTCATGCACTTTCCGCTACAGAAGTGGTAGACCATACTTTTGTAGGTGATTTCTTTTTCGGGATTTGCGCCAACGTGCATACCGCATACCGGGTCAATGAATGGTTTTTCGTCTACTGCCAGCCGCGCATCGTCGGGTTCAGTTTTACTGTGGCTGTCGTGATGATGCTCGTGTGCATGATGCTCGGCGTCAGTTCTACTCATGAATCACTCCTTGGCCAGATTCGCCTGTTTCGTTGGCTGTGGTGGAACCAGCTATTGCGGCAACGGCGGGAATTGAACATTCCCGCCGAATGAAGTCATCTATTTGGCAGAAACCACTACCTGCCCCTTCATGCCCGCCTCAAAGTGGCCGGGTTGTAAGCACGCAAATTCCACTTTGCCGGCTTTGTCGAACTGCCAGACAATGGTTCCCGATTTCCCAGGCGTCAGGGTCACCTGATTGGGTTCCGCATGCTCCATCTCCGGAAACTTTGCCATTTGTTGGGCATGTTCTTTCAACTCGCTCTCAGAACCAATGACCATCTCATGCTTGATCTTGCCGGAATTGTTGACGACAAAGCGAATAGTCTCGCCCCGTTTCACGGCGATAGACGCTGGGTTAAAACGCATGGTGTCGTTCATATTGAGGTACCCTGACTTTTTCGGACACTCTAGTTTGGTAAACTTCACCAACTGGAGAACTTATGACACGCTCAACAACATACACACCGGAGCTTCGGGAAGAAGCGGTAAAACTGGTCCTGACACAAGGCCTGACGCTGGAAGACGCCGCGTTGCGTCTCACCATTCCCAAGGGCACGCTAGCGAACTGGGTCAGTGCGGCAAGGCGCGGCACGTCGCCCAAAGTAGCCCCTGGTAGCCGCTCCGTGCCGGAGCTTGAGGCTGAGGTAACCAAGCTGCGCAAAGAGCTTGCCGAGGCACGCATGGAGCGCGATATCGTAAAAAAAGCGGCAGCGTACTTTGCGCGGGAGTCGCTGCCAAGTACGCGGTCATGAAGACCTTGCGACTCGAATTTCCTGTCACCATCATGTGCCGCGTCTTTGGCGTCTCGCGCAGCGGTTTCTACGCTTGGTCGAACGGCAAACCGTCGCAGCGGGCGCAGGACGACGCACGCCTGAAGGTCGCCATCGAGGCCGTGCACGCGCAGAGCCGGCAGACTTATGGCCCGTTGCGCATGCAGCCGGAACTGACGGCGCAAGGCTTTCCGGCCGGCCGTGATCGTATCGTCCGTCTGCGTCGCGAGCTCGCCCTGCGCTGCAAGCAAAAGCGCAAGTTCAAGGCCACCACGAACTCGAATCATGACCTGCCGGTGGCCGACAACCTGCTCAATCAGACTTTCGCGCCGACCCGGCCGAACGAAGCCTGGGTGACCGACATCACCTATGTGGCGACCGGCGAGGGCTGGCTTTACCTGGCCGGTATCAAGGACGTGTTCACCTGCGAGCTGGTGGGCTACGCGATGGACGAGCGCATGACGCAAACGCTGACGGCAACAGCACTGTGGAAGGCCGTGCGCAACAAACGCCCCGCGCCGGGCTTGATTCACCACTCCGACCGTGGCAGTCAGTATTGCGCCCACGACTATCAGAAACTGGTGACGCAGTTCGGCATGAAGCCGTCCATGTCGCGCCGAGGAAACTGCTATGACAACGCGCCCATGGAAAGCTTCTGGGGCAGCCTGAAAAACGAGCTGGTGCACCATCAACGTTACGCGACCCGGGCCGACGCGAAAGCCGCAATACAGGAATATATCGAAAGCTTTTACAACCGCCAGCGACGCCATTCGCGCCTTGGCAATGTTCCGCCCGCGTTGTTCGCTGAAAAATTCAGCAAACAGCCGCGGGTGGCTTGAAACAAGAGTGTCCGCTATTGACAGTACACCTCATATCGACAGTGACGGTACGCGTCGCTTTTTTCGGGTCACCCGCCTTGCCCACAAGAGATGCGCTCTGCTCATTTGCGCCATGCTGGTGGCCACTATGTGCTGCTGGGTTGCTATCCGGTACCGCAGCAATGCTGAAAGTGCTCAAACTGGCCAGTAACATTACTGCAATTGCATTTAAGGTCATCTTTTTCATATAGTACTCCCTTGTAGAAAACCGTCGCGACATTACATCGCGGTAGGTGGTTGTTGAGTGGTAAGAATTGCAGCCGCAAACAGTGCACCGAGCAGTAGCAAGGTCTCTACTTGTAAAACGACTCTCACCAGAGTGACGCCGCGGGAGGAGCGGGAGGCGGCAGGCAATCCAAGAAATTTGTTGTAGCCGCCCAAGGCGACGGCAAGAAGGACCATTGCAACTTTGACCAGTAAGGTGATGCCATAGGTGGTATGAACAAGATGCTCTGAGCTCCCCACTCGGTGCCATGCGCTGTAAATTCCAGTAGCAACAATGGCAACTACTGCAAGCATTGCTGCCTGGGACATCAATTCTAGGTATTGATCGGTGGTACCCGTATCAAATTTCCTTATCCGCGACTTATGTAGAACAAACCAGCCGGAAACCATCACTGCACCAGTCCATAGGCCGATGGCAAAATAATGGATCGCTTCAACCGCTAGCGGAATGGTCCAGAAGCCTTCCTCGCCCGCATGCCCCATGGACGCCCGTGTTGCAGAAAAAATAGCCAAAAGCAGAACGACAGCAATATCGCTGCTGCGGCCGACTCCGCCTACAAATCGAACAATAAAGAGAACAAGCATCGTCACAACAATGGCGCAGCCTGCATGTCCGTAGTCAGTTGTCGACACCATCATCCAAAACATCGGGCACGCTTCGCGTAGCCCTACACCTCCCATGACCGCCGTCGCGCTCAATAGTGCCGATGCACTACCAACCATGCTGATTGCCGCTGCCATCAAGTCAAGTTTGCGCAGCGCTGGTTCGAAATGATCATGATCGACACCGCTAGAACGCATCCAGTAGCGTGCAAACCATGATCCAACGAGCCAGGCAAAGCCGAGGTTCAGCAGCAAAGCTGAACTGACTTGCAACAGCGAGACTGCATCCATTTATTTCACCGTGAACTTAAAGTCGCCTTTGCGACGGTGTCCATCGTGCCCTGCAACTGCCCAGCTCACGGTATAGGCGCCAGCATTCAATGTCGGTACTTCCAAGCGTAAGATGGCCGGATTTGCTGCATCAACCTTTGCCTTGTCTGCAGCAACGGCTTTGCCTTCGTCATCGCTCAGAGTGATTGAGCTAAAGGCTTCTTCCACCTTCTCGTTGAAGGTCAGCGCAATCTCCTTTGGTGCAACTGCCAGGGAGGCACCTGCCTCGGGATTGGAGCTCTTCAAGCTCGCATGTGCCAAGGCAAATGGGGTAGCCAGCGTTGCCGCCACAATGGATGTGGCAAGAATCATTTTCCGCAGTGTCTTCATGTTCAACTCTCTTTGTTAAATTTACTTTACTGCTTCGATGGAAGTGACCGTCAATGCACCGCCAACTTTTTCCACCACGAAACGTACTTTGTCGCCTTGTTTGACCTTGTCAAGCATCGACGGCTCTTTGACCTTGAACATCATAGTCATCCCAGGCATGCCCAAGTTCTTCAGCTCGCCATGTTTGATGGTCAGCTTGCCGGCGTCCTTATCCACTTTCTTGATTTCCCCTTCGCTCATCGCGTCTTGCGTCGCGGAGGCGCTCTGCTGCTGTGCGAGCGCCACGGAGGTCGTTGCCACGGATGACAGGCCAATCAAGGTTGCCAATACAACTTTGTGCAGGTTTTTCATGATGTTTCCTTTCAGTTAAAAAAAATTAGTGACCGCTATGTCCGGTCGGTTTACGAACAGTAACTTCAATATTGGGTTTGTTCATCGTCGGCATCGACTGCCCCCCAGCGTTAGTTGCACGTTCTGGCTCAGGAAGGTTACCCGTCCACTCGTATGCCACGGTTCCGGCCGGATGCTTGTACCAGCCAGGATCGGAGTAGTCGCCGCGCTTCTGGTCCTTGCGCACCTTCAAGACGGTAAACATTCCCCCCATCTCAACCCCACCGAACGGTCCTTCACCCGTCATCATCGGTAAAGTATTATCTGGTAGCGGCATTTCCATGCCTCCCATGGAGCCGCCCTTGTCGCCCATCACCATATATTCAGGGACGATTTTGTTAATTTTTTCAGCAACCCCGCGATGGTTGACGCCAATCATTGTCGGTACCGAATGGCCCATTGCATTCATGGTATGGTGGGATTTATGGCAGTGAAGTGCCCAGTCACCCAGATCAGTAGCGACGAACTCGATGGCGCGCATTTGCCCAACTGCGACATCGGTGGTGACTTCAGGCCAGCGCGACGCCGGTGGTGTCCAGCCGCCATCCGTACCAGTGACGAAAAACTCATGGCCATGTATATGAATAGGGTGATTCGTCATCGTCAGGTTACCGACACGGATGCGTACCTTGTCACCTTGGCGCACAGGCAATGAATCAATGCCGGGGAAGACGCGGCTATTGAATGTCCACAGGTTGAAGTCCAGCATGGTGTTGATCTTCGGCGTATAGCTTCCCGGCTCCACGTCATACGCGTTGAGCAGGAAAACGAAATCACGGTCCACAGCATGGAGCGATGGATCCTTTGGATGGGTCACCCAGAAGCCCATCATCCCCATCGCCATCTGGGCCATCTCGTCGGCGTGGGGATGATACATAAATGTACCTGGCCGTTTGGCCTCGAATTCGTAGACGAAAGTCTTTCCCGGAGCGATACCCGGTTGATTGAGGCCCGTTACGCCATCCATACCGTTCGGCAAGCGCTGGCCATGCCAATGAACACTGGTGTGCTCAGGTAGCTTGTTGGTCACGAAAATACGCACCCGGTCACCTTCGACCACTTCAATTGTCGGGCCTGGGGATTGCCCGTTATAGCCCCAAAGGTTGGCTTTCATCCCTGGTGCAAGTTCACGCACCACGGGTTCGGCAACGAGATGGAATTCTTTTACGCCGTTATTCATCCGCCATGGCAATGACCAGCCATTCAGGGTCACGACCGGATTGTAGGGCCGGCCAGTGGGTGGCACCGGAGGGATGTGCGTCTTGGCATTGTCCATCAACATGGCCTCAGGCAATGACGCGGCACCGGCCTTGCTAACGGCAGCGGCGCTTACCGCTACAGCACCTGCACCTCTGAAAAAATCTCTACGTGAAATCATGGCATGGCCCTTGTATCGTTCGTACTTCCGCTGTTGATGGCGGATTGAAGTTTGGTTTCTGCAATCCAAAAGTCGCGCTGGGTTTCGATGGCGGCATTTACGCTCACCAGTTGCTCGCGCGAATCTGCCAGTAATTCGAATACGCTGGCAAGCATCCCGTTGTAGCGAAGCAGAACCTCGTCGGATATTTTTTTCCGCAGCGGCACAACATCGTCACGATAATGACGGGCGATGTCATAGCTAGTGCGGTATGCGGAGTACGCCTCCCGAACTTCCGAGCGCGCCCGCACGGCAGTGTCGGTGGTGCGATGAACGGACTGCATGTAGAGCGCCTCGGCCCGCGCGACCTTGGCGCCACCCCAATCGAAAATTGGTAATTCAAGGGAAATCTGGTAGCCGCTCTCGCGTGGCAAACCTGTCGTACTCTTATTGGTGTAGCCGGCATCAAAAACGTTGATGAAGCCAGTTGCCTTTGTCAAGCCAAGTGCCGCGGCCGTTGCCTCGGTATCGCGGCGGGCCGACAGCATATCGAGACGTTGCGACATTGCCTGTGCTTCCGCATTGTTCGTTTCCTGCGGCTTTTCCGGCAGTGGAGGCAATCTGTCAGGCAGGACGAAATTTTGCTGCTCTCCCCACAGGCCCAGGAGGCGAATGAGCTGTTCGCGCGTGGCTGTTGCTTCATGCCTGGTCCTCGCTAATTGTGTCAACGCATCTTGGTAAAACGCACGCTCACGGGCCTGATCAAGTGTGCTCCAGTTTCCAACCTTGGTCATGCTGTCGGCGAGTTGCGATGATGCCTCGGCGGCGCCACGCACTTGCTCCGCGAAAGCGGCCGATTGGGCCGCCGCAACGGCCATAAAATATGCCCGACGGGTTTCTGCCGCCAACTGCACAGCCTGAGCAGCTGTTAGCAACTTGGCTTGCTCAAAGCGTCCTTGCTCAACGCGGCGACGCGTGGGCAACGTCAGCAGGCCCGCAATATCAAACATCACACTGCGATCGATTTCCGCATCGCCACCACCACTGACGCGGCCGAAACTAAAACTTGGATTGCGCATCCGTCCAGCTTGTACAAACTCAGCCTCCGAGACGCCCAATTCAGCGAAGGAGATCTTCAGCGCTGCATTATTGAGCAGCGCAATCTGAACCGCAGATTCAGGCGTCAGTGGCGCGGACAGCAGTGATTGCACCTGTGAAGTGGACTGTTGGCTATCTTTCAGCGTCTCTTTCGTGAAGGGCTTGACCTGTCCAATCCTCTCTTGCGTTAGCCGAGAGACATCATTTAATCCACCATCCGGTGAAAAGCTGGCGCAACCTGCAAGAAATATGACACCGAATACAGTAGCTACCCGATTGGGTGTTGGCAACGATAGTCGCTTCATGTCATTTGCCTTTCATGTTCATTTGATGGCCTTTGTGCGGATCGTTCGCCGAAGACGGCTTGGGTTCTTCCTGGCTTTTTGCACCGGGTACCATTTCCATCGACATGTCCCCCAGATCGCCATGCTGAGAGTCCCCTGTCACTTCTTTATTTGCCTGAATCCAGGCCTTATCTGGAGATATCGGGGGCTCCCCAATCGGCTTAGCATCCGCAAAAGCAGAAACATATTTCAACGGCGGCACAATGGCCTTAGCATCCGTCACTGTCGCCGTGGTGCTCGCGGGTTGAGTGGATTGTGCATAGACAACCGGCGAGAAGCTAACCGTTGCCAGAAGCAATAAGTGGAAGCGTTGCATGATTCTCTTTCAAAATGACTGGTTACTGGGTGGATACAGCACGAGGTGAGGCGAACGCCAGTGCATGATTTCAGGAGGTGGCGGGGAAAGTGGTGTGGAGGGAGCTCAAGGGACGCGAGGAATGAGTGGCGGCTATTGTTGCCTCCAAAGGTAGAGTAAGGCGTACGCTGTCCTGCACCTATTTTGGCCCGGTTGCTTACAATGCGCGTCAGCATGAAATTCATCTGCAGTATCTTCCCTATGACGGACAACTAAGTTCCTTGCAAATTACCTGAACCACCTGAGATGAAATCGCCTTTTTACGCTACACCTTCCAACTGGCGGAAGGTCAAGCGAATTTCAGTTTTCCAGAGTATTTTCACTTCCACCTTGTCACAATCACCGCCCGCTGATTTAATTGCATCACTGCAATTCATCATATAAACAAAAACACTGGAGACCTCGTGCGCCAACTTACTTCCCTGATCGCTATTTCCGTATTCAGTCTTCCCCTATACGCCGCCACACCAACTGAAACTGTTGCTGCATTTCACGAAGCGCTCGCCAGCGGAATATCCGAGCAGGCGAGCACTTTGCTTAGCCCTGAAATTAAAATTTACGAATCTGGGCATGTTGAGCGTTCACGTGATGAATACGCTGGCCATCACCTGCCAGCCGATACCGCCTTTGCTAAGGCCACTAAAAGCAAAGTCCTAAAACAAAACGAACGTATTGATGGAAACCTGGCCGTCGTGATGCAGGAAACAGAGACCACAGGACAATTCCAGGGCAAAAATGTGCACTTATTCGGCACGGAAACAGCTTTGCTCGAAAAACAGGGCGATCAATGGGTCATCTTTCATCTGCACTGGTCGTCCCGCAAATCTCAATAACTTCATGAGCCAGCAGTACACTGGCGGGCGTACATGTAATTAGTTGGCGTAGGTCGGGTTAGGTGCCACGTACACACGTACGCCGTGGGTATTCACGCCAGACGGCGCAATTGCCGAAAAGTCAAAGCTCGAATTGGCTCGTAGCGTATCGAACTGCCAAGTGAACGTCTTACCATCCACATCAAACTTGACGACGTCGCCCTGGGCGACATTCACATACTTCGTAGTCGATGAAATCGTGATAGTGCGCGTGGCGGCCGGCGCCGGAGCAGCACTGCCAAACGCTGGATTCGAGTGCATTTCGCCTTGGTGTGCCATCGCGGCAAGCGGGCTGAGAGCGATGACAGCAAAAACGGCGACGATGTTGGCTTTGATGGATTTCATTGGAATGTCCTTATTTTTCAGGTGCGGGTGAATGAAGTTGCGGATCCGATGAAGCTATTCTACGTAGGGGACCCGCACACCCGAATGACTGAAACATTACATTTTCATTACAGAAACCTTGATAATTTGATTAAGGTAGCAGGTTCGAAGTGGAACCGCGACTTTCTTGCGGCAACATGCTAGGCGCAGCAATGGTTTATCAAGAGTAGGTCGAGTGTGAAGATAGGCATGCCGTCGTTGCGGCCGCCAAGCATTCGCTTTAAGCGCTAGCAGTACCGCCATTTGATTGAGCAGCTTATTACCTCTCGATAAGTCGTTTGTCGCCAGATACATGCGATACCAGAGTTTCCAACGTGCTGAGAGACGCACACCTCTGCCACTGAGTACGAAGATTCAGCTAATTGGTATGTCGATACGTCTGGAGAAGACCAGGACGTCAAGAGTTCCGTACCAAGGTGAATCGATAGCCGCGCATAAAAATAGGTTTACATTAATTTCATAATTCGATTATTATAGAAATATGAAATTAAAAGGAGTGCACATGGAAACTAAAAATGTCATCGCTGCGTTGGCGGCACTGGCACAGGAGTCACGCCTGGCCATCTTTCGCTTGCTTGTCCAGACCGGACCGCAAGGGATGGCGGCAACGAAGATTGCCGAACAGCTGGGCATCCCGCCATCTTCCCTGTCATTTCACTTGAAGGAACTGGTGCACGCGGACCTGATCGTGCCGCGCCAAGATGGACGCTTTGTCATCTACGCCGCGCATATCGACAGCATGAATGCCCTGATCGGCTTTTTGACCGAAAACTGCTGCGGCGGCGCGCCTTGCACTACTGCGCAAGGCGCAGCCTGTGATGCCGCATGAATCCAAACGTACAAATTGAATCGCCCCCCAACCAACGCAGTGATTAAAGGATTCGTCATGACCGACAAAGTGTACAACGTGTTGTTTCTCTGTACCGGCAACTCAGCCCGTAGCGTGATGGCCGAGGCGCTGGTCTCCACCATGGGCAAGGGCCGCTTCCGTGGCTTTTCGGCTGGCAGCCACCCGGGCGGCAGCGTCAACCCATTCGCCATCGAGCAAATTGAAGCGACCGGCTATCCGCTCGATAAACTGCGCAGCAAGAGCTGGGATGAATTCGGTACTCCAGACGCACCACACATGGACTTCATCATTACTGTGTGCGACAACGCCGCCGGCGAAGTCTGCCCATACTGGCCAGGTCATCCGCTTTCGGCGCACTGGGGATTCGAAGATCCGGCTGCAGCTACTGGCACCGACGCAGAAAAGCGCGAGGTATTCCATAAGGTGTTCCGGCAGATCATGACCCGGATGAACGTTTTCGTCAGTTTGCCGCTGCACATGCTCGAAAAAAACGCGATCCAGCACGAGATCAAGGCAATTGGACAAAGCGCCGTCTAGTAGGCGAGCGCCCCGGCATGCCTGTTGATAACGGGCATGCCTTACTTTTCACTATTTTGCGATAATTTCATGAACGTTCTTTTTTTGTGTACCGGCAACTCTTGCCGATCCATCCTGGCAGAAGCGACTTTCAATCATCTGGCGCCGGCAGGCTGGCATGCGCTGAGCGCAGGCAGTCATCCGGCCGGGGCGCTGCACCCAGGAGCACTGGCGTTGCTGGCCAACGAGCAGATATCGACCCTGGGGTATTACAGCAAGTCCTGGGACGCTCTGCCTTCCGTGCCCGATATCGTCATCACCGTGTGTGCCAGCGCCGCTGGCGAGACGTGCCCGGCCTACCTGGGCCCAGTGCTTCGTAGCCACTGGGGTGTAGACGATCCCGGCCATGTCACGGGGACGGACGCAGAAAAGGACGCTGCTTTCCGGGTGACGTATGGCATTCTGCGCGCACGCATCGAGGCTTTCTTCGCCTTGCCGCTAGAGCAGCTGCAGCATGACCCTGTACGCCTGAAAGCTGAACTCGACAACATTTCTAGTGTCTTTGCCCCGGCTGCCCCCAAGGAGGCGCTCGTATGTTGACTGCTTTCCTGATTTTCTTGGCGACTCTGGTACTGGTTATCTGGCAGCCGCGTGGCTTGGGTATTGGCTGGAGCGCGGCCATCGGCGCTGGCGTCGCGCTGCTGGCTGGTGTCATCCAGTTGTCGGACATGCCCGTCGTCTGGCACATCGTCTGGAATGCAACCGGCACGTTTATCGCCGTCATCATCATCAGCCTGCTGCTCGACAAGGCCGGTTTCTTCGAGTGGGCCGCGCTGCACGTGGCACGCTGGGGAGGTGGTAGCGGCCGCAAGTTGTTTGTCTTGCTGGTCCTGCTGGGCGCCGCTGTCGCTGCGTTGTTTGCCAACGATGGTGCGGCGCTGATACTGACGCCTATCGTGATCGCCATGTTGCTCGAACTGAAGTTTTCAGCCAAAGCTACGTTGGCCTTCGTGATGGCGGCCGGCTTTATCGCCGACACGGCCAGCCTGCCGCTGGTGGTGTCGAACCTGGTCAATATCGTTTCGGCCGACTATTTCAAGATCGGCTTTGCCGAGTATGCGGCCGTGATGGTGCCGGTCAACGCGGTGGCAGTGATAGCGACCCTGCTTGCACTGATGTGGTTTTTCCGCAAGGACATCCCGCAAGACTATGACGTCTCCCAGCTCAAACGCCCCGGCGCCGCGATCCGCGACATGGCGACCTTCAAGGCCGGCTGGCTGGTCCTGGCGCTGCTGCTGATCGGCTTTTTCTGGCTTGAGAGCCTGGGCGTGCCGATCAGTGCCGTGGCCGCCGTTGGCGCCGCTCTGTTGCTGGCTGTCGCCGCTAAAGGCCATGTGATACCCACGCGCGAAGTCATTCGCAATGCACCATGGCAGATCGTTGTTTTTTCTCTGGGCATGTATCTGGTCGTATATGGCCTGCGCAACGCGGGCCTGACCGGCTACCTGACTGGCGTACTCAATTACTTTGCCCAATATGGCGTATGGGGCGCGGCCATGGGCACAGGCGTGCTGACGGCCGTCCTGTCCTCGATCATGAACAATATGCCGACGGTGCTAATCGGGGCCTTGTCGATCGATCCTACCTCAGCGCAGGGCGCCGTGCGCGAGGCGATGATTTATGCCAATGTCATTGGCAGTGACCTGGGGCCGAAAATTACCCCTATCGGCAGCCTGGCGACCCTGTTGTGGCTGCATGTCCTCGACAGTAAGAAGATTCACATCTCCTGGGGTTATTACTTCCGCGTCGGCATCGTCCTCACCTTGCCTGTGTTGCTGGTGACCCTGGCGGCGCTGGCACTGCGCCTCAGTTATTAAGGAAAGGATTTATTATGGATATCACTATTTATCACAACCCGGCCTGTGGCACTTCGCGCAACACCCTGGCGTTAATCCGCAATACTGGCACTGAGCCGCAGGTCATCGAATACCTGCAGCAACCGCCAATGCGCGAGACCCTGGTCGATTTGATTGCCCGTGCTGGCTTGAGCGTGCGCGAGGCCATTCGCCAGAAAGGTACGCCGTACCTGGAACTGGGTCTCGACCAGGCCCAAATCAGCGACGAGGCACTGTTGGACGCCATGCTGGCCCATCCCATCCTTATCAATCGTCCGTTCGTGGTCACGCCGCTTGGCGTGCGCCTATGCCGCCCATCGGAGTTGGTGCTTGACGTTCTGCCCTTGCCGCAACTGGGCACGTTTGCCAAAGAAGACGGCGAGGCGGTCATCGATGCGCAAGGAAAGCGGGTGGTGCCCCATGTATAAGCCAGTCAAGGACTTGCCCAATATCAGTGCTGCGCACCTCGATACGCCGACGGTTGATAAACTTATGCCAGCGACGGTGGCAACGCATCCGCCGCGCATGCTCTTGCTGTACGGCTCGCTACGTGAACGCTCGTTCAGCCGCTTGCTGACTCTGGAGGCGGAGCGGCTGCTGCAGAATTTTGGCGCCGAGACGCGGGTTTTCGACCCGCATGGCTTGCCCATGGTCGACAGCGTCAGCCCTGACCATCCCAAGGTGCAGGAGCTGCGCGAGCTGTCGCTCTGGTCGGAAGGCCAGGTTTGGTGCAGTCCGGAACGCCATGGCGCTGTGACAGGTGTGTTCAAGTCACAAATTGACTGGCTGCCGCTGGAAATGGGCAGCGTGCGTCCGACGCAGGGGCGGACCCTTGCGGTGATGCAAGTGTCGGGCGGCTCGCAATCGTTCAACGCCGTCAACGGCTTGCGCGTGCTGGGCCGCTGGATGCGCATGGTGACCATTCCGAACCAGTCGTCCGTTGCCAAGGCATACCAGGAGTTCGACGAAAACGACCGCATGAAGCCGTCGCCATATTACGACCGCCTGGTCGACGTCATGGAGGAATTGTATAAATTCACCCTGGTGGTGCGCGATCGCTCGGATTACCTGACCAGCCGCTATAGCGAGCGCAAGGAATCCATGCCGGCCGAAGTACGCGCCCTCGCCGAAGCGGCCATGAATCACGAGACGCCAAGCAAATAGGCTGTTTTCATGTTGGCCCGTTCGCCGGGTTTTCACTGCACGATGACCTAGCCGAGGTTTTGGCTGGAAAGGGTAAGATGAAGATGAAAATTCTGGTGTTTCTCGGTTCTATTCGCACCAGCACACCGCCCCTGCCTGCGCGCGTGGGCGAACGGGTCGCCAAGGCCATCGTGGCGCAGTGCCGCCATGATGGCCACAATGTGGTGCTCATCGATCCGCTCGATTACGAGCTAGGTGACGTGTTCAAGCCACACTTTTCCTATGCGCAGGGGCGCGCGCCCTTGCCGTTGGAGCAACTGGCCAGTGAGATTGCCAGCGCCGATGGGTATGTGATGGTCAGTTCTGAATACAATCATTCAATGAGTCCGGCACTGATGCATTTACTGAACCACTTTGGCAGTTCTTTGTTTGCCTTCAAGCCCAGCGCCATCGTCACTTATTCGGCGGGCCAGTGGGGTGGTGTGCGGGCGGCGGTGGGTATGCGCGCTTTTCTGTCCGAGCTGGGCTGTTTGCCGGTGTCGGCCATGATCCATATTCCGACAGCACATACTGTTTTTGCTGCCGATGGCAGCTTTGCACCTGAAGTCGACAGTACGCGTTGGGTTTCCTATATCGAACGCACCTTTTCCCAGTTGATCTGGTGGGCAGAGGCCGCAGGACGGGAGCGGGCCCGCTCGGGAGGCACAGGGCCTTCACCAGCTTTTCTGCGCGATCCTACTCAACGCAATGCGCCGTGAAGCCACATAGGATGGATTATTGCTAGAATGATACTTTAGGGTGCCGTGCGTAGTTTGCGGCCGTGCTCCTTCCTGCCATTTCACGTCTATTTGGATCCCGCTGATGATTCGACTTGCCACTACCGCCGATGCTGCTGCGATCGCCACGATATACAACCATTACGTCAGCAGCTCCACCATCACGTTTGAAGAGCAGATGGTCGCCATCGATGAGATGGCCCAGCGCATCGCTTCTGTGGGTGCGCAGTTGCCGTGGTACGTCTTTGAACGCGATGGTCAAATACTAGGTTACGCCTACGCAACGCCCTGGCGTGCCCGGAGCGCCTATCGTTTTTCGGTCGAGTCAACGGTGTACGTGGCGCACGATGGAGTCGGTCAGGGCATCGGTCGACAGCTTTACAGTACCCTGATCGAGGAGCTCCGGCACCGCCAACTGCAAGTGGTCATTGGTGGCATTGCGCAGCCCAATGAATCTAGCGTTGCTTTGCACGAGCGCCTAGGATTTGAGAAGGTGGCCATGTTCAAGCGGGTTGGCTGTAAATTTGATCAGTGGATTGATGTCGGATACTGGGAGCTGCAGCTTGCTTAGTTAACCGCTGAGCACAAGATTTCTGTCCTCAAAAATCCATTTTCAGCGCTTAACTGTTTCGTTCGATGCTGTCGTGCCAGGAAAAAATAGCGTGAATTGGGTAACTCCATCAAGCTCACTCGTGACACTGGCTCGGCCATGGTGAAGCGCCATGATGGATTTGACGATTGAAAGACCCAATCCAGCGGAGGCTGACGTACTGGCCCTCGATTTATCGGAACGGTAGAACCGGTCAAACAACCGCGACAGGTGTTCCTGCGCGATGCCTGGGCCAGGATTGGAAACAGAAACTACGGCCCCGTCGTCGTCCTCTATCGCCTTGAGCAAGATAATTTCGCCCTTCGGCGTGTACCGAAGAGCGTTCGATACAAGGTTACTCACCGCGCGGCGAAGCAGGTGCCCATCAGCAAGCACTTTACCTGAGGCGATGACGATGAATGATATCCCTGCGTCGGATGCCGGCCCTTCAAAATACTCGGCGATTCGCGTCAGCTCAACATCCATATCAAGCTGCTCAGTTGCTAGCGAAACTTGGTCATGGTCAGCCCGCGCCAAAAATAATATGCTTTCCACCATTCTAGCTAGACGGCCAAACTCCTCGTAGTTAGATGAAAGCAGGTTTTGATATTCATCGGATGATCTGGGCTGAGACAGGGCAACTTCTGTTTGAACCATCAGATTGTTGAGAGGCGTACGCAAATCGTGTGCCAAGTCATCTGCAAACTGGGAAAGGTTATTAAAGCTATTTTGCAGGCGGTCAAGCACCTCATTGAACGAATCAGCCAGTATCTGGATTTCCTTCGGTGCTGATTTTGCATGCAAGCGCACTTCCAAATTGTGCGCACTGACTTGCTGAGCTTGCTGCGCGATGAGCTTTACTTTGTGCAACGCGCGACGTACTAGTAGAAACCCCAGTAGGGCTGTTAGCACCGCACCAAAGAAGCCCGATGCAAGCACTTTTAACTTGTATGCAGATAGAACAGCTGCGCGGCTCTCTTCGCTTCTGGCGAGCGTGATTTTCACCACGGAACCTGTCGAACCAACGGTACCCAGCGCAGCAATAACTCTTAGGTTGGGTTCGCTATGCCCTAGTGCAGCACGTACGTGAGATGGCTCTGGCATCGTCTCTACCGGCACAGCCCCGCTGGCATGCATGAATGAACGGTCACGGGTATTGCGGGTTAATTCTTCACCGTCTTGTGCCTGCATAACGAGCAAAAAGCCGCCATGCAAATCGACAGCATCTAAAAAACGGTGCGGATCCACACGAATCGACTCTACACTCGGTGTCTCCTCAAGCATATGTCTGATGAACACAATACGGTCGACAAGGTCTGCATCATCCCGTGCTTGGAGCTGCACCGCGAGAGCTTGATAGAGATAGATGCCTAAGGCCGAAAATACAATTACCGAGATGCAGGCGAAGAGCGCCCCCAGCTGCGTGGTGAGAGACCAGTTCTTGGCCTTCATTGTCTATCTTCTAATACATAGCCCATACTCCGAATCGTATGGATCAGTTTGACTTCGAAGGGGTCGTCAATTTTTGCCCGTAGACGGCGTACCGCGACATCCACCACGTTCGTGTCGCTATCAAAATTCATGTCCCAGACTTGCGATGCAATTAACGGCCGGGACAAAACCTGTCCGACCCGCTTGGATAGCAGATGCAAAAGTGCAAATTCTTTCGCAGTCAAATCAATCCGAACCCCAGCCCGTATGACTCTTCGCTTGGGAATGTCTAGTTCCAGATCGGCAATCTGAAAAATATCAGCTTCTCTGATCGGCCCTCGGCGCAACAACGTTCGAATACGAACAAGCAACTCAACGAAAGCGAATGGCTTAACTAAGTAATCATCCGCACCAAGCTCCAGACCTTTGATGCGGTCATCGAGCCCATCCCGTGCGGTAAGAAATAGCACCGGCGTATCAACCGTTTTGCGCAACTCAGCGATGATTTGCCAACCGTCTAAGCCCGGAAGCATGACGTCAAGCACGATCAGGTCGTAATGGGCAGTAGTGGCAGCGTGAAGTCCGTCGGGCCCAGTTCTCGCCAAGTCAACAACAAAACCAGACTCACTCAGACCTTTCTGAATATATTCGCCCGCCTTTTGCTCGTCCTCAACCACTAATAATCGCATGTCACTTTTCCACTAGTTCAACTGCTGTGTCCACGTTATGCGGATGGTGAAGATCGCCATCGGTCTCTGTCTTCAGTCTACCTTGGAAAGATGACAATCGTCTAACGCCAGGATTACAATCTTGTCAGAATTAAAGGTCCACCTGCAGCTGTTTAATTACTTGCTATAAAGAGGATACAGGTTTTGTTCGATGCGGCGCTGGTTAAAGGGATCTTCCCGATCGATGTAGCGCATGGCGGACTGGGCATTTTTCCAGCCCACATGCTCCATCAGCGTTCTCAGATCCCACCCATTCGCAGTAAAGTGGATCCATCAGTCAAGACACTTTCCCGACTAATTTAAGCTGTGCCCGTTTCCACTGCTCCAGCTGCTCGGCGCTGACCCGTATTGCTCTCTTCCTGTGACTTCTTCTTGTCGTCACCAAACCGGTCGACGATCAGCGCACCGCCGCCAACCCCGTCGCGGTAGACTTGGTCGGGCGTCTGGTAGCTCAGCGATTGGTGCGGCCGCTCAGCGTTATAGAACGCGAAATACTGCGCCAGGCCCACCGTCAATTCCGCCATATTGGCGTATCCTTTCAGATACACATCCTCGTACTTCACGTTGCGCCACAGCCGCTCGACGAAGATGTTGTCCAGCGCCCGACCGCGCCCGTCCATGCTGATGGCGACGCCTTCGCGCTTGAGCACGTCGGTGAAGGCCGTGCTGGTGAACTGCGAACCCTGATCGCTGTTGAACAACTCCGGCTTGCCATGCTGGCGCAAGGCGTCCTCCAGGCAGTCCACGCAGAACGACGCGTCCATGCTGTTGCTGAGGCGCCAGGACAGCAACTTGCGGCTGTACCAGTCGATGATCGCCACCAAATACGCGAAGCCCCGCGCCAACCGGATGTAGGTGATATCGGTCGACCATACGTGATTAGGACGCGTCACGGGCACACCGCGCAACAGGTACGGATAGACCTTGTGCTGCGGATGCGCTCGGCTCGTATTCGGCCCCGGCGCCATGCCCGCCAGCCCCATGCCGCGCATCAGACGCTGCACGCGCTTGCGGTTGACTACATGGCCCGTCGCGCGCAGGAACACGACCATGCGCCTGCTGCCATAAAAAGGCCGACTGGTGTATTCCTCGTCAATCAGCGCGCTCAGCTTCAGGTCGCTCTCGTCCTCGCATGCCTGCCGGGATGCCGCGTCGATCCGGCGGTACACCGTCGCGCGCGGCACGCTTGCCAGCTCGCATTGGCGCGTCAGCGGCAGCTTCTCGTGCCCGGCTTCGATCCAGCCCAAGCGCGCCTCCTGGCTCACGGCCCCAGCTTTTTTTTAAGCCAGTCCACTTCCATCTTCAGCCGACCGATCTCGCCGTATAGTTTGTCCTCGGGACTGCTTTCATCGATCGGCTTGGGGCCGCGCTTGGTGTCGAACAGCGCGCCGGCGTTCTCCAGGATTTCCTTTTTCCACTGGCCCACCAGCACCGGATGCACGCCGAACTCTTGCGCGATCTCCGTCACCGTCTTGACGCCGCGAACGGCCTCCAGACCGACCTTGGCCTTAAACTCGGCCGTGTGTACCCGACGTTTTTTACCTTCACTCATTTGCTGTCATCCTTTCACGGACCACAGCTTAAACCATCGTCTCAGATTCGGGATCCACTATACACATCCCAAGTAATATCCAGTTATAATCAGTCATGCTCAAACGCTTCCTCTATATTCTTGCTGTCGCTTTCGCTCTCCAGATGAGTTGGGGAATTGCGAGCGCATATTGCTTGCATGAGACCGGTAAAGCAAGTTTGCATTTTGGGCATCACCAGCACGAACACAAAACATCCAAAGATACTTGTTGTGGTTCTTCCTCTTCCAGTTCAAAGAAATCGGCTGTTCATCTTGACTGCCCATCGTGCTCGCATGGCTTGGTAGGCATGATCACTTGGGCTTCCAATTTCGAGGAGCCGTTGACGGCAATTCATTCCCCGCCGTTATTAGTTCGAGCACTACCCCCTCCCTATCCTGACTTACCTGAGCGCCCTCAGTGGCATGTTGCCGCCTAGTCCGGCGACATAGACTCATATACATCTTCGTATTTGTAGATCACCACTACAGGTGAGCGTGTCGTCGCCGGATTCTTCCCATTTTATTTTTTGGAGAATTCTATGCGACCATCATTTTTGCCGCTTGTGCTTGCGATCGTACTCGCATTTCCGCTGCAAGCGGCTGCACAGACGGAAGTACCGTCAGTTGCAACGGCAGCCCCAGCGGCTGCTCATAAAGGCGCTTCTGCATTGACATTGGCAGAAGCAATCAAACTCGCCTTTGAGGGCAACCCTGGGCTCCGGACAGCCATGCGTGATATTGATATCGCCGCTGGCGAATTGATCCAGGCGGGTACCCGACCTAACCCTGAGCTTTCCTTTGTTTCGGAGGGTCTTAAAAAAGAACAGAGGACACGAACTATACAATTCAGTCAACCGTTGGAGCTGGGTGGCAAACGTGCTGCCCGCATGGCGGCAGCGAGCCTCGGAGGAGATATTGCCTCTGCCGATCTGGCCGGGTACCGTACCTCGTTGCGCGCTGACGTCGTGACTGCTTTTTTCGACGTCGTAGCGGCTCAAGAGGGCTATCAACTTGCGCTTGCATCACAGCAACTTGCGCAGCGCGTCAGCGATGCAGCGGCGCGGCGTGTGATGGCAGGCAAGGTGTCTCCGGTAGAGCAAACCCGGGCTCGTGTGGCGGAAGCAAGCAGCAAGATTGAACTCAATCAGGCTGCCAATGATCTGACGCTGTCCAAACGGCGTCTCGCTGCAACTTGGGGAAGCCAGACACCCCAGTTTGATTCCGTTGTCGCACTTGAAATGCCAGCACAGGCTGTCCCTACCTCTAATGAATTGAATAATCGCCTTCCGACAGCCCCACAGACTCTCCGGGCACGTCTGGAAGTTGATCGCCAAGAGGCGTTGACTAAGGTAGAACGCAGCCGCAGGATTCCTGATGTAAATCTGATCGTTGGAACCCAGCGTGACGAACAACTTGGTCAAGTCGGGCCGCGTCGCACCATCTTGGGGCTATCGATTCCGTTGCCACTTTTCGATCGTAATCAAGGCAACGTCCTCGCAGCCTTGCGCCGAGCAGACAAAGCCAGAGATGAGCTGAAGGCAGTAGAGAACAGATTGTCAGCGGAAGTTGCTGAGGCAACTGCACGCCTCAGTGTTGCGCAGTCCGAATTGACAATTTTGCGGACCGACATTCTGCCAGGAGCGCTGAGTGCATATGAGGCAGCTTCAAAAGGGTTTGAACTCGGAAAATTTAGCTTCCTGGATGTCCTTGATGCACAGCGCACACTTTTCCAGGCAAAAACTCAATATGTACGCGCGCTCGCTGAATCACATCGCTCCGCCGCCGACATCGATCGCATTATCGGACGCGTTGAATCGAATGGCACTTTGATTGCACCTGCGATCTCATATCAGGAAACAAAATGAAAACACCGAACATTGAAAAGAAATCGCTGCGCGCGATGATGGCGATCGTAGCAATCGGCGCTGTGCTGTTGGCCGCCATTTTATTTACTGGTAAATCCGGCGGCGCCCCGGAAGGGACGGACACTGAAACTACCGCCAAGGCAGATGAAAAAGAGAAAGGCGTTGGAGGAGGCGCCGGCAAAGGCAGCCATGGCGGAAAATTGTTTGTCCAAGGGGCGACTACCGTTGAAGTCATCCTTGCAGAAGAGAAGGGAGAAGCTCGCCATCGCTTATGGCTCTACGAAAATGGCAAACCCGTCGCGCCGACTACCGCCACTGCGACCGAGCAAATCAAACGCGCTGACGGCCAGGTGATGAACTTTGAATTCGCAGTCGACAAAGATAGTTTGCTGGCCAAAGAGAGCATTGCCGAACCGCATATTTTTGATGCTCTCATTACTGTCCGTAAGGGCGGCGTCACGATCCCGATCAAGTTGCAAAGCGAGGAAGGCAAAATTGAGTTGACTGATGCTCAAATCAAGACTGCTGGGGTGATGGTAGCAAAATCCGGTACGGCGAGTATTAATAGTGCCTTTCAACTAGCTGGCGAAGTGCGCTTCAACGAAGACCGTACTGCACACATCGTGCCCCGTTTGCAAGGTGTAGTTGAAAGTGTGGCCGTCGACCTTGGTCAGCAGGTAAAGAAAGGACAAGTTCTAGCAATCATCGCCAGCACCGTTTTGTCTGAAATGCGCAGCGAATCGCTTGGTGCGCAAAAGCGCCTGGCGATGGCGAAATTGACCTACGACCGTGAGAAAAAATTGTGGGAAGACAAAATTTCCGCAGAGCAGGATTATTTGCAAGCCCAGCAGGGGCTGCGCGAAGCGGAAATAGCTGCTCAGAACGCTTCTCAAAAAATCGCCGCCATTGGTGCCTCTGGTGCTAGTTCCGGTGCATTGAACCGCTTTGAACTGCGTGCGCCATTCGATGGTGCAATCATCGAAAAGCACATTACTTTAGGCGAATCTGTGGCCGCCGATGTGAACGTATTCACGATTGCGGATCTGTCAACGGTATGGGCAGAAATCATCGTTCCCGCCAAGGATCTCGGCACTGTGCGCGTTGGTACGAAAGCACTCGTCAAGGCAACCACGATGGATTCCGAGGCATCTGGTGTCGTTTCCTATGTCGGTTCGCTGCTTGGAGAACAGACACGCACGGCTAAAGCCCGAGTCACCCTGGCCAACCCGAAACTGGCCTGGCGCCCGGGCCTGTTCGTCAATGTCGACATGACCTCCGATGAGCGCGAAGTACCTGTTGCGGTGGCCAGCGATGCAATCCAGACGGTCGAAGGTAGTCCAGCCGTGTATATCCGCATCGATGGCGGCTTTTTCGCTCAGCCAGTGGAGACCGGCCGCAGCGATGGGAAATACACCGAGATCGTAAAGGGTCTTGCTGCTGGTACTACGTATGCGGCAAAAGGTAGCTTCGTCCTCAAGGCGGAGCAGGGCAAAGACAGCGCCGAACATGCACATTAAGCCGGAGAAATCAAATGTTTGAACGCATAATCCGCTTTTCCATCGAGCATCGATGGTTGGTGATACTCGGTGTTATTGCCATGATGGGTATTGGTATCTTCAGCTACCAAAAGCTGCCAATTGATGCCGTACCCGATATTACCAATGTCCAGGTTCAGATTAATACCTCAGCACCAGGATATTCGCCGCTGGAAGTTGAACAACGTGTTACTTTTCCGATCGAAACAGTGATGGCCGGCTTGCCAAGTCTGGAGCAGACGCGCTCATTGTCGCGTTATGGCTTGTCGCAGATTACCGTCATCTTTAAAGATGGAACGGATATTTACTTCGCCAGGCAACTGGTCAACCAACGATTGCAGGAAGCGAAAGAACGCCTGCCTGAAGGCGTTTCTCCGGTACTCGGTCCAATTTCAACGGGTTTGGGCGAAATTTATCTCTGGACAGTTGAGAGTGAGCCGAACGCAAAGAAGGCCGATGGCCAGCCTTACACGCCGACGGATCTGCGTGAAATCCAGGACTGGATCATCAAGCCGCAATTGCGCAACGTGACTGGGGTTACGGAAATCAACTCCATAGGTGGCTTTGCAAAGGAATATCACGTTACACCGAACCCGACAAAGCTGTCATCGTATGGCCTGACGTTTCAGGACATCGTCACTGCGCTGGACGCGAACAACAACAATGTCGGTGCCGGTTATATTGAAAAACGTGGTGAACAGTTTCTGATCCGCGCTCCTGGCCAGGTAAAGTCGCTGGAGGATATGAGAAATATTATTCTCAATACCGTTCAAGGGGTACCGATTCGCATTCGTGATGTGGCCGAAGTCGAACTCGGGCGTGAACTGCGTACCGGTGCGGCGACCGATAACGGCCGCGAGGTTGTGTTGGGTACTGTCTTCATGCTGATTGGACAAAACAGTCGGATCGTCTCGCAAGCGGTAGACAAAAAAATGGCGGAGATTAACCGCACTTTGCCCGCTGGTGTCAAAGCCGTCACTGTTTATGACAGGACCGTGCTGGTTGACAAGGCAATCAATACCGTTAAGAAAAATCTGATGGAAGGCGCGGTACTGGTCATCGTCGTACTGTTCCTATTCCTTGGTAACATACGAGCTGCTCTGATCACCGCGATGGTCATTCCGCTGGCCATGCTGTTTACGTTCACGGGGATGGTAACTTATAAGGTCAGCGCGAACCTGATGAGTCTCGGCGCCCTTGACTTCGGCATCATCGTCGACGGAGCCGTTGTCATTGTAGAAAACTGCGTACGCCGTCTGGCTCATGCGCAAGCGCATCATCAACGCACATTGACTCGCGCGGAACGTTTTCATGAGGTATTTGCTGCGGCAAAAGAGGCACGTCGCCCATTGTTGTTCGGTCAGCTCATCATCATGATCGTCTATATTCCTATCTTCGCCCTGACCGGTGTGGAAGGAAAAATGTTCCATCCAATGGCATTTACCGTTGTCGCGGCACTTGTCGGCGCGATGATTCTGTCGCTCACTTTCATCCCGGCCGCTATCGCACTGTTTATCGGCAAGAATGTTGCTGAAAAAGAAAATCGCGTAATGGAGTTCGCCAAGCGCTTATACACGCCTTTGCTGGCCAAGGCGTTGCTCAATAAAGCTATCGTGGTAACCTCTGCAGTCGTGCTTATCGTACTGTCGGGTGCTGTCGCAAGTCGGATGGGGAGCGAGTTCATTCCCAATCTGAACGAAGGCGATTTTGCGATTCAGTCGTTGCGCATCCCCGGGACTAGCCTGACCCAGTCGATCGAAATGCAGAAACAGCTCGAAGCTGGTCTGAAGGCCAAGTTTCCGGAAATTGAGCGGGTCTTCGCGCGTACAGGTACTGCGGAAATTGCTTCTGACCCGATGCCGCCGAATATTTCAGACGGCTATGTGATGCTTAAGCCTGAAAAAGACTGGCCGAGTCCGAAAAAAACCCGCGCGCAAGTACTAGCGGCCGTACAAGCGGAGGCAGCCACTTACGCCGGCAACAGTTATGAGTTCTCACAGCCCATTCAGTTGCGCTTCAATGAACTCATTTCTGGGGTGCGTAGCGATGTCGCCGTCAAGATATTTGGCGACGATATGGACGTTCTGAATGCGACAGCGGCGCAGATCGCTGGTGTACTTTCTCGCATCCCCGGCGCGGCGGAGGTCAAGACCGAACAGACTTCAGGCCTGCCAATGCTCACTGTCAATATCGATCGGGAGAAGACTGCTCGCTATGGCCTCAATGTCGGCGCGGTTCAAGAAGCGTTGGCGATTGCTACAGGCGGAAGAAATGCCGGCACCGTGTTTGAGGGTGACCGCCGTTTCGACATCATCGTGCGGCTTCCGGAAGATCTGAGAACTGACTTGGAGGCACTCAAGCGCCTGCCTATTCCTTTGGCACGTTCTTCGGGAACGAACGGTGCGGCCGGGGAAGTTAGTTTCATACCTCTCTCCGAAGTAGCCACCCTCGATTTTGCACCAGGTCCTAATCAGATCAGCCGGGAGGATGGCAAGCGACGCATCGTGGTGAGCGCGAATGTGCGTGGGCGCGATATTGGTACCTTCGTTCCCGAAGCGGAAAAACTGATTCAGAAGGAAGTCAAAATACCACCTGGTTACTGGATGATCTGGGGCGGGACTTTTGAACAACTGCAGTCAGCAACCCAGCGACTGCAACTGGTCGTGCCACTCGCATTATTCCTCGTGTTTACCTTGCTATTCGTGATGTTCAATAACGCCAAGGACGGCTTGATTGTGTTCACAGGCATTCCGTTTGCGCTGACAGGCGGCATTCTGGCGCTTTGGCTGCGCGATATTCCGCTCTCGATTTCCGCTGCAGTCGGTTTTATCGCCTTGTCTGGTGTGGCCGTGCTGAACGGTTTAGTGATGATCTCCTTTATCCGGACACTTCGCGATGAGGGCATGTCCTTAGATCAGGCAATCACGACGGGTGCGCTGACTCGTTTGCGACCAGTCTTGATGACTGCATTAGTGGCATCGCTGGGATTTATTCCGATGGCGATTGCGACCGGCACAGGTGCGGAAGTACAACAGCCACTTGCGACAGTCGTTATCGGGGGAATTATTTCATCGACGCTGCTAACGCTACTGGTCCTTCCGCTGCTTTATCGCTTAGCACATGGCAAGGATGAGGATGCTGAATCCGGTACTGCCCAGGAAAAAGATCAACTTCCTGCTTGATCCTCATATTGATTAACGACAACTGATAACAAACCGCCCAAGCATGGCATCGCTTGGGCGGAAAAAGAGCGACATAGACGTGGTCAGAAATCACAACACCGCCATAGGCACAGTAGAAAAGTATGATTTCGATAATACTTAATGTAATTATTATTTATTTTATTAAAAATGAAAATTTTTAATTAACATTTTTAGAATTTCTTCTTGGTTCGCGCGATCAGAAGGTTGTCAGTAATTGAATTTTTTCAAAAAATATTACGATTTAATTATGCATTGATATGATGTATAGGGAAAGAGTTGGTGTACCAATGGAAAATGAAAGAGAATTTATAAAATATATCGGTGAAAAATTGTTGATATTGGCACTCGTTTTATTGTTGATTTTTGTTTTTTTTGATTCTGTGTCCTATTGGTTGCCGGATTTAAATTGGTTAATCACAAATATTTTATAGAAATAAAATATTTCACAATCAAATAAAATAATTTTTTGGTAAAGATGGGGGGAGTCATGCGTATATTATTGCTGGGAAGTGATATCTCATTTGCCGACAAGGTATTTGATAGCGCCTTGAAAAATGGCTGGAATATCAATCATGTAAAAGACCTTATCGCAGCAAGATTGGCCTTGCTTGAGACGAGTTACTCTATTGTCCTAATCGATAATGATCTATCTTCGAAATTCGGGTTGAACCTCCTTCGAAATATGCGTGCACAATATGATGTGACACCAGTACTCATAACAGCCGAATCCTGTAAGGTGAGTGAGCGTATAACCTGGATTGATGCTGGTGCAGACGATTATTTGCTGAAACCATTTGAATTTGATGAGCTGTGGGCGCGTGTACGCGCAGTAACCCGAAGAAGTGAGGGCCGTATGGTGCCTTTAATAACTTGGGGCGATATTGAAATTGACGTCGTAAAGCGTAGTGTAACGCGTGCTGGTAAGCCAGTCCGGCTTAGCGATCACGAATACCGGATCCTGCTGACCCTTATGCAGGGAAAGGGACATGTTGTTGGACATGAGCATCTGGAAGCAATGATGTATGACGGAGCGGCTACGATTGAAAGCAATACGCTAGCCGTGCATATTTGTCAGGTCCGACGCAAACTGGGTGCGGGCATTATTACTACCGCCTATGGCCAAGGATATTTAATGGCTAATCCGTGCTGAAAATTCATTTGGCGTTGACTGCGTTCTAAATACAAAATATAAAAATTAAAAAGCCATATTAATTTTAATATACATCTCACATATTAATTGAGATTTGAAATGAATGATGCGATTAAAAATTCTCCGATAGTAGAAAACAAACCACTTGAAAGCGTGGGAGCCCGCAATCTGACAGAGATGCCTGATTTTCATCTGGACGTCACTTGGACAGTTTTGGGTACATCCGTTCTGACATTCTTGCTGCTCATGGGATTCGTGTTATGGATGCGGCTGTCGAGTCGTAGAAGAAAGTTGGTAAAGAAAGAAATTCTTCTACCGATTCGACATCCACGCAAGCGAAAACGGCGACGCCATTAAAACCATTGTGAATTCCCAAATTTTAATAAATTAGAGGAAGGTTATATTTTGATGCTTCGCTTTCAAGCAATGAGCTGGATTGAAGTCGCTTCTCACATTATTGATATGTTGATCGCCTATGCTTTGGCATTGCCAATTGGCTGGGACAGAGAGTCAGCAACAAATGGTGGCGCAGGTTTGCGGACATTTCCTATAGTTGCAATGGCCAGCTGCGGTTTTATTTTAATTGGAATCGGTGCGTTCGGTGAAAATTCACCACAGTTAGCGCAGGTTCTATACGGTTTGATCGTGGGGATCGGATTTATTGGTACCGGTACTATCTTCAAGAGTAGCAGCGAGATGCGCGGAAATACCACGGCATCGACAGTGTGGGTGACTGGCGCAATTGGCGCTGCAGTGGGATTTGCTTTGTACGATATCGCCGTGGTATTGAGTTTTGTAACTTTTTTGACACTACGTCTCAGAAAATTAAATACATGAATGATCATGAATGCCCATCATTACGAATATTTCTTTTGAAGTTTTATGTATAATTATTTGTTAAAATTAATGAAATTTAAAATTATTATCAATAGGAAGATATTTTAAAATATATTTCGGAGTAAACTATGTTGGAACACATCAAAGCAAGTTTGACCGATGCTAAGCAGGCCCTCGATACATTTCTAGCCGACGAAGCTGGGCTGCAGCGGGTAGAGCGTGCAGCAAATGTCTTGCTGGCTGCCTTTAATGGTGAAGGAAGGATATTCACATGTGGTAACGGAGGGTCCATGTGCGACGCGATGCATTTTGCAGAAGAGTTTACTGGGCGTTTCCGTAATGATCGATCTGGTCTGCCAGCAACAGCGATCAGTGACCCAAGCCATATGTCGTGTGTTGCAAACGATTTCGGATATGACCAGGTATTTTCTCGCTATCTGGAAGCGCATGGTCGTAAAGGCGATGTGTTGTTAGCCATTAGTACGAGCGGGAAAAGTCCGTCGATCATTATGGCTGTTACCAGCGCGCGCAATCTCGGAATGAAGGTAATTGGATTGACAGGCAAGGCGGGTTCGGAATTTGAGCCACTATGCGATGTTTGTATTTGTGCACCAGCTGGCCAATATGCAGACCGCGTGCAAGAGATGCATATTAAAATTATTCACATACTGATCGAATTGGTAGAGCGTTCGCGCTTTCCTGAAAACTACTAGTACATTTATGTGAAAATCCGGTCTCACTGGAATGCAGAGAATTTTTACCTGATGAGATAAAACTTGTCTTTGGTTTGTACTGTTTTTTTACTTCCCATCGTTAGGGATGGTTCTTAAAGACACTGTTCCAATAGCTGCGCGAAAGATGCGGTATCGGAAAATGTTAAGTACGACCGACGTTCCACAGCGCAAGCTCCATTATTCCTTTGACATGAAAGAATTAATCCATGAATGCAACTAAACATCCCGTTGAAGGCGGACCGGAAGATAAACAGCCTGACAAGGCTGCGCAAGCCCACGACCATCCTGGGCAGGTGGCATCTGATCACCGCCCTAAGGATGAACATGCTGGCCACGACCATGCGCATGGTGGTGCTTTGGGTGAAAATGCGGAACTCATTTTTGCCGGTTTATCTGGCGTCTTGCTGCTGGCAGGATGGGGGATCGAAAAATTCTCGTTCGGCCCAAGCTGGTTGCCTACTGCATCATTTGTTGCAGCGTATTTTTTCGGCGGATTTTTTACCGCCAAGGAAGCGATCGAGAATATCCGTGCGCGTCGTTTCGAAATTGACACTCTGATGCTGGTCGCTGCCGTGGGTGCTGCGGCATTGGGAAAATGGGCGGAAGGGGCTCTATTACTGTTTTTGTTTAGCCTTGGGCATTCGCTGGAGCATTATGCAATGGGGCGTGCCCGTCGTGCGATCGAGGCATTGGCCAAGCTTGCTCCCGAAACGGCCAACGTACGCAGGAATGGGACCATGATTGAGCTTCCAGTGTCACAACTGCAGCTCGGCGATATCGTGATTGTCCGACCGAACGAACGCCTTCCTGCTGACGGTGTGGTGACCCTGGGTACCAGCAGTGTGAACCAGGCGCCAGTAACCGGCGAAAGCGTTCCCGTCGACAAGCAACCCGCTTCTAATCCTGCAGAGGCGGTGAAGGCTTTCGACAAGGTCGCAGCTGTAAACCGCGTGTTCGCAGGCACCATCAATGGTAGTGGCGTCATCGAGGTCATGGTGGCCCGGCGTGCGGATCAGTCGACGATGGCGCGCGTAGTCAAGATGGTTGCCGATGCAGAAACGCAGCGCTCACCGACGCAGAATTTTACCGAAAAGTTTGAGCGTATTTTCGTGCCGGCGGTTCTTGTTCTAGTAACCATTCTGCTGTTTGCCGGAGTTGTGGTGGATGAACCTTTCTCGGACAGCTTTTACCGCGCCATGGCTGTCCTGGTTGCCGCAAGCCCATGTGCGTTGGCCATCTCCGTACCAAGTGCTGTATTGAGCGGTGTTGCAAGGGCGGCGCGGGGTGGTGTGCTGGTAAAAGGAGGAGCGCCGCTGGAAAATCTCGGCACGCTTACTTCAATTGCTTTTGATAAAACCGGCACTCTCACTGAAGGCAAGCCTAAGCTGACTGATGCTGTTGCGGCTAACGGGGCGAGCGAACAGGAACTGTTATCAGTAGCTATGGCAATCGAGGAGCATAGTGACCATCCGCTGGCGTCTGCCGTGGTGGTCGGTGCAAAGGAACGACTAGGGAACTCCGTGATACCAGTGCAGGCGTCCGATATCAAGAGCATTACGGGTCGCGGAGTACAGGCGCTGGTTGGTGAAGAACTCGTGTACATTGCCAAGCCGGTCTTTTTTTCGGAAACAGCCGGCAATGTCCTGCCGGTAGACGTGCTCAACGCTGATCTGAAACTAGTGGAAGCTGGGCGTACGACCATGATTGTTCTTAAAGGGAAACGCTTTCTGGGAGTACTGGGCGTCATGGATACGCCTCGTCCTGTGGCAGGAGAGGTCATGGCGGCGCTGCGTGGTTTGGGTATCGATCGCCTGATCATGATTTCAGGCGATAATCAGCAAGTTGCCAATGCGGTTGCCAAAAGCGTAGGCTTAACTGAGGCGCGTGGCGACCTGATGCCAGAGCAAAAGGTCGAAGCGATCAAGGAACTTCGTGATAAGCACGGCAAAGTCGCCATGGTTGGCGATGGCGTCAACGATGCACCAGCTATGGCAAATGCAACAGTGGGAATCGCCATGGGCGCTGCGGGTTCGGACGTTGCGCTAGAAACGGCAGATGTTGCACTGATGGCAGACGACCTTGCACAATTACCCTTCGCCGTAGGACTGTCCAGGAGCACCAGTCGTATCATCAAGCAAAACTTGTGGGTCAGTTTGGGCGTCGTCGCGGTATTGATACCAGCCACCATAATGGGTTTGAACATTGGGACCGCGGTCATATTCCATGAAGGATCGACGTTGCTGGTTGTCATCAATGCATTACGTTTGCTGGTTTATGGTGATGTTAAATCTGCAAAAACCATCGCGTAAAAAGAAAGGGCGCGCTCCAGAGCTGAACGGTAGCGCGCCGAAATTTATTTTCTTAAATCCTCCCTCGTTGGCTCTATGCAGAGCCAAAATAAAGAGCAAGGATTAGCGCCGCGGCGAACCAGATCGACCATAACGTATGGCTCAGAAAATGGGCCCCGCGTAATTGCTGTGATATACCCATGGTTAACCCCACCGCAAGACCTGCTACGCCCGCAAGAATAGCCTTTTTTGGCTCGGCCGGTAGCCAAAAAACACATAACGAAATCAGCCATAAGCCGCCTGAAGCGTGTCCGGCAGGAAAACAATTTCCGGCTATAACGAAATCCGGCATAAATTCCAGAAGACGGTAATAAGGCACGGTGCCGCCAAATTGATCAATATCCCAAGGGCAGTGCGACCGGCTACGCCTCTTCAATAGACTGATAGTCGCAGGAACCAGTATCTACGATAGAATGACTAGTCGGATGCGGCGGTCGAATTTGGGTTTCCAAAACTTTCCCGGATACTTCCAGCCGATCATGGTTAGAATAGCAAAGCCAATAGCCAGTAAAATCAGTGAATTTTTAAGATATTTGTGTAACAGGCGTTCGGTCACCCATGGATTTCGCAACGGAAAAACCTGCTGTTGGGCGTCAAAGCTCAGTCCTGCTAGCCACATGTCGATATTAGCGGCCTGCCCCATCCATAATAGCAAGCCGGCGCTAACAGCTAAGAGGAGCAATGCCTTGGAGTATGCCTTACTCTGCATTGGTGCATCCGTTTAAGATATCAAGCTCTGGCTTGTAAACTGAGGTGCTTACGCCGAGCAATCCCAGTATCGAATGGAATACATTATCGTGCGAGTAAGGCAAGGCGCGTCGCGCGTCCAGACAAGAACGTTTGAGTCGCAGTCTGTCTTGAAAGCGATCTGACATCCATATAAGCATCGGTACGTGGCGCTGTTCTATGGGGGATATAACAAAAGGCGTTCCAAAAAAACAACTTAAATGATATGTAAGAGAATGAATCAGTGGATAATAGTTAATTCGATGGCGGATGCCTGTATTCGATCAACCTTTTCTCAGCATCGCATAGAAAAATATCCGCGAAGTATACATCGTATATTCTTATCTCGAATTTTAGATAGGAGGGGCACAAATTTCTGGATATTGCAGAAAAAATGAATTGGCTGTGCAAAGCCATTGCTTCTGGAATAGCAAGTAATGTATAAGTCTGGCACGTAGATGTATGCTGCAAACTACGGTTCGCGTAGCGGTTTGGCAGGCTGTTTGGCAGGCTTTAGCTACGCGAGTAACAAGCTACACTGTCGGGCTACATGCCACGTGCAAGGAAATGACATGTGCCGGTTAAACAGTTATCAGCTAGTTGGCATAAAGAGGATTTGATCCCACATATACGCGAACACCATGCGTTTTCATTTCGGCTGGGGCAATGGAGGATAGGTCAAAATCATCTGTAGGGCGAAGAGTATCGAATAGCCAGGTAAACTGTTTTCCATCAGAGGTGAATGTAACGACATCTCCCTGCCTGACATTTACATATTTTGTAGATGGCAAAATTGTGACGCTACGTGTTACTGCTTGGGTTTGGACCGTGCTGCCAAGGTTGGTTTTAGCCATGACTTTACTCTGAGACTGAGCAGTGGCAATTAGCGGGCTGAGGGATGCAATCACAAACGCGGTGATGATTTTGGTTTTGATTAAGTTCATTTGATCTCCTGCCTCATGGTTGTGGTGAAAGAATCTTCGAATTCGGTGAGTTCATTTTATAGAAGTGATCGCACACCGGAATGGCCGAATCATTACATTTGCATTACAACAGTAAGCGTCAGCTACCCAATCTTTACCGCTCTCTCCGCGTCGAGTAATGAGGTACCCTGACTTTTTCGGACACTCTAGTTTGGTAAACTTCACCAACTGGAGAACTTATGACACGCTCACAAACCTACACACCGGAGCTTCGGGAAGAAGCGGTAAAACTGGTCCTGACACAAGGCCTGACGCTGGAAGATGCTGCGTTGCGCCTGACCATTCCAAAGGGCACGCTGGCAACTGGGTGAGTGCGGCAAGGCGCGGCACGTCGCCCAAAGTGGCCCCCGGCAGCCGCTCCGTACCGGAGCTTGAGGCCGAGGTAACCAAGCTGCGCAAAGAGCTCGCGGAGGCCCGCATGGAGCGCGATATCGTAAAAAAAGCGGCAGCGTACTTCGCACGGGAGTCGCTTCCAAGTACGCGGTCATGAAGACATTGCGACTCGAATTTCCCGTCACCGTCATGTGCCGCGTCTTTGATGTGTCGTGCAGTGGTTTTTATGCCTGGGCGAACGGCAAGCCGTCGCAGCGGGCACAGGACGACGCGCGCCTGAAGGTCGCCATCGAGGCCGTGCACGCGCAGAGTCGGCAGACCTACGGCCCGCTGCGCATGCAGCCGGAATTGACGGCGCAGGGCTTTCCGGCGGGGCGTGACCGCATCGTCCGCCTGCGTCGAGAACTCGCCTTACGCTGCAAGCAGAAGCGCAAGTTCAAGGCCACCACGAACTCGAATCATGACCTGCCGGTGGCCGACAACCTGCTCAATCAGACCTTTGCACCGACCCGTCCGAACGAAGCCTGAGTGACCGACATCACTTATGTGGCCACCGGCGAGGGGTGGCTTTACCTGGACGGCATCAAGGACGTGTTCACCTGCTAGCTGGTGGGCTACGCGATGGACGAGCGCATGACGCAAACGCTGACGGCAACGGCGCTGTGGAAGGCCGTGCGCAACAAACGCCCGGCGCCGGGTCTGATTCACCACTCCGACCTTTGCAGCCAGTACTGCGCCCATGACTATCAAAAACTGGTGACGCAGTTCGGCATGAAGCCGTCCATGTCGCGCCGGGGAACTGCTATGACAACGCGCCCATGGAAAGCTTCTGGGGCAGCTTGAAAAACGAACTGATCCACCATCAACGTTACGCCACCCGGGCCGACGCGAAAGCCGCAATACAGGAATATATCGAAAGCTTTTACAACCGCCAGCGACGCCATTCGCGCGTTGGCAATGTTCCACCCGCGTTGTTCGCTGAAAAATTCAGCAAACAGCCATGGGCGGCTTGAAACAAGAGTGTCCGCTATTGACGGTACACCTCATAAAGCCGAGGGAAAGGCAACAGCGCGTTGATTTGGCTGTTGTGGCACATCGGGAGGCGTTCAAGGACATTCGCCAGCCAGCATACGGATAAAGCCAATTGAGTTGGCAGTAGCTGTAATGACCTGCATTTGAAACGGCCCCGACCAGCATTCCAGCCTGTTCTCGGCCAGGAATAACTGCAACTGACAGTCCCTTCAAACCAGCATTAGCTGCAAGTGAACCTGCATTTATCCGCGCCGACCTGCATTCCATCCCCGCAAACCAACATTATCTGCATCTGACACGACGCTGCGAACGGTGGCGGCATCGGGAAAGCTGGTCTGTATTCGGGGCCGATTGTGTAGCGCGCCAACCCACGCGTATAGCCTTTGGCTACATCGTGTCGGTACTGCGAGGTTTTCCTTGCAGCGAAGCTATCAGCGGACAGGAAACGTTCCCTTGCCGATGGCAGGCGCATACCAGGTCAGACAGGACGGTTTCCATGCGCACTAAATCAGCAATCTTCTCGCGCACGTCCTGAAGCTTGTGCTCAGCCAAGCTGCTGGCTTCCTCGCAGTGAGTCCCGTCATCCAGCCGCAGAAGCTCTGCAATCTCGCCCAGGCTGAAACCAAGCCGCTGGGCCGATTTCACGAACTGAACCCGCGTCACATCTGCCGCACCATAGCGGCGAATGCTGCCATACGGCTTGTCTGGCTCAGGCAGCAATCCCTTGCGCTGATAGAACCGGATCGTCTCCACATTGACCCCAGCCGCCTTGGCGAAAACGCCGATGGTCACGTTGTCCAACATATTTTCCATTTCGCTTGACTCCGTACATAACTACGGAAGTAAGGTTACTCTATCCAGTATGAATTCGAAAGGAAAAGCACATGTCTGAACCGCAAAACGGGCGCGGCGCGCTCTTTGCCGGCGGCTTGGCAGCCATCCTTGCCTCGACGTGCTGCCTGGGGCCGCTGGTTTTAGTCGCCTTGGGCTTCAGCGGGGCGTGGATCGGAAACTTGACTGCGCTCGAACCGTTTCGGCCGATCTTCATCGCCGCAGCGCTCGTGGCAATGTTCTTTGCGTGGCGTCGTATATACCGGCAGGCGCCTGCCTGCAAGCCCGGTGAAGTCTGCGCAATTCCGCAGGTGCGGACCACATACAAGCTCATTTTCTGGTTTGTAGCCGTGCTTGTTTTGGTTGCGCTCGGTTTCCCCTACGTCATGCCATTTTTTTATTAATTACAGGAGTACATCATGAAGAAATTTTTTGCCTCACTCATCCTCGCTGCAATTGTCGCCCCAGTATTGGCCGCCACCCAAACCGTCATCCTGGGGGTACCGGGCATGACCTGCTCTACTTGCCCGATCACCGTCAAAAAGGCGATATCCAAAGTCGAAGGCGTCAGTAAAGTGGACGTGACCTTCGAAAAACGCGAAGCGGTCGTCACCTTTGACGACGCCAAGACCAGCGTGCAAAAGCTGACAAAAGCGACCGAAGACGTCGGCTACCCGTCCAGCGTCAAATAGTAATTCGTTGAATCAGAATCTATGACCACGCTCAAAATCACCGGAATGACCTGCGACTCGTGCGCAGTACACGTCAAGGAAGCCCTGGAAAAAGTGTCTGGCGTACAGTCGGCGGATGTCTCCTATGCCAAGGGCAGCGCCAAGCTAAACGTCGAGGCAGGCACGTCGCCCGCCGCGTTGACCGCTGCCGTGGCCAGGCTCGGTTATCGCGCGGCGCTTATCGACGCCTCGACCACGCAGGGGGAAAGCGGTGACGGCGACAAGGCCAGCTCCCACATCGGTGGGCTGCATATCGCCGTCATTGGCAGCGGCGCGGCCGCGATGGCGGCGGCGCTGAAAGGGGTCGAGCAAGGCGCACACGTCACCCTGATTGAGCGCGGCACCATTGGCGGCACCTGCGTCAATGTCGGCTGCGTACCATCCAAAATTATGATTCGCGCCGCCCACATCGCCCATCTTCGCCGCGAAAGCCCGTTCGATGGCGGCATGCCGCCTGCATCGCCGACGATCTTGCGTGATCGACTGCTGGCCCAGCAACAAGCTCGCGTCGATGAACTACGGCACGCCAAATACGAAGGCATCCTGAACGACAATCCCGCCATCACCGTCCTGCAAGGCGAAGCTCGCTTTAATGACGGCCGCACTCTGAACGTGCAACTTAATGCCGGCGGTGAGCGTGTGGTGACGTTCGACCGCTGCCTGATCGCCACCGGCGCAAGCCCAGCCGTTCCGCCAATCCCGGGCTTGAAGGACACCCCCTACTGGACGTCCACCGAAGCCCTGGCCAGCGACAAGATTCCCGAGCGGCTGGCGGTGATCGGTTCATCGGTGGTGGCACTGGAACTAGCGCAAGCCTTCGCTCGGCTGGGCAGCAAGGTGACCATTCTGGCGCGCAGCACGCTGTTCTTTCGTGAGGACCCGGCCATCGGCGAGGCGGTGACGGCCGCGTTCCGAGCTGAAGGTATCGAGGTGTACGAACATACGCAGGCCAGCCTGGTCGTCCATACGGACGGCAAATTCGTGCTCACCACGGCGCACGGCGAACTGCGTGCGGACCAGCTGCTGATTGCTACCGGGCGCACGCCTAACACGCGCGGCCTAGCGCTCGACGCAGCAGGTATCACGGTCACTCCGCAGGGCGCCATCGTCATTGACTCAGGCATGCGTACCAGTGCGCCATATATCTATGCGGCCGGCGATTGCACTGACCAGCCGCAGTTTGTGTATGTGGCTGCAGCGGCGGGGACCCGTGCGGCGATCAATATGACAGGCGGTGACGCGGCGTTGGATTTGACCGCGATGCCGGCCGTGGTGTTCACCGACCCGCAAGTGGCCACCGTAGGTTATAGCGAAGCGGAAGCGCACCACGACGGCATTGAGACCGACAGCCGCACGCTGACGCTGGACAACGTGCCGAGGGCACTTGCTAACTTCGACACACGCGGCTTTATCAAGCTAGTGGCCGATGCCGGCAGTGGGCGGTTGATTGGCGTGCAGGCGGTCACTCCGGAAGCAGGCGAGCTGATCCAGACGGCAGCGCTGGCGATCCACCACCAGATGACTGTACAGGAACTGGCAAACCAGCTATTCCCGTACTTGACGATGGTCGAGGGTCTGAAGCTCGCTGCACAGACCTTCAACAAAGATGTTAAACAGCTTTCTTGCTGCGCTGGCTGAGAAAAGGGTCCACATTCCTTAAAATTCCGCAGGAACGCCTTATCTTGCTTGTGAGTGAGTCGTATGTGCGGTGCAGTGTCTCAGCGCCCTGGCCGGCCATCATTCTGGCACCAGATGGGCGAACAGAATCTTGGCGTCGGCTGCGGCTTCTGCGGGGGCGGTCACGGTCAACTCCATGGCGGTGCCCGAACGGCGCAGATCAAAATGCAGGAAGCTGCAGCACGCTTGTTCCTGACGCACCATTTTCTCAACATCGTCGGCTGCATCGAGTCGGTACGACAAGTGCACGCTGAGGCCAGCGAACCGATGGCTGAGCAGGGAGCGTGCCTTCAACTCGTTCAACCAGAGTGCGCGCTCCTTGAAATCGTTGGTCGACAGTGTGCAGGCGATCGGGGCTGGGATGCTCGGGGCGACGATGGCTTCTTCCACCACCTTCTGCGGCGCCGTGCAGCCTGCCTGGCACGCCGATGTCGCGCCTGATTTGACGCCCTGGCACTGCGAACGCCGACGCCGGCGCATCAGCATCACGCTCACGATGGCGGCTGCAGCGAGCGCTGCCGCCAGTAGGCCATATGGCCCCATGAGCGCCAGTCCCGCAACACCCAGCCAGGCCAGCACAGGTGCCATAAGCGGAAGGCAGCATGCCATGCAGGCGATCAACAAAGCCCCAGCGACCCCGGTGGCGCCACTCCAGAATTTGACGCGCTTTCTTGACAGTTCCATCTGATCCCTCTCCAAGTGATTTTCTGATAAAGTCCACTCTAATACCTAAAGTAACTTTAGGTACAAGGACTTTAAGGAATCTCATGGCTGCACTGAAACTGACGATTGGCGCTTTGTCGACAAAGACGCACTGCACAGTACCGACGATCCGTTATTACGAGCAAATCGGCCTGTTGCCGCGTCCGGAGCGCGCTTCCAATGGCCATCGCTACTATCGCGACGATGACCTCAAGCGGCTGACCTTCATCAAGCGCTGCCGCGACTTTGGATTTCCGATAGAACAGGTGCGCGATCTCGCCGGGCTGTTTGAGGATGGCGACCGCGCATGCGTGGAAGTGCGCGACCTGGCTCAAGTGCACCTGGACCAGGTACGCGCCAAACTGGAAGAGATGCGCCAACTGGAGGCAAGCCTGGAAGCATTCGTCTGCAACTGTAATGCTGCTTGCAACGGCGGGCTGACCAGGGATTGCATAATTATCGAGGACATGGCGTCGCCTGACGTCGGCGCATCAAGCTGTGCCGCGACAGCGTCCTACGGCACGAAATCCCTGCGAGTGGCCGCAGCCGCGCCGTTTGTCGCCACTGAATTGAAACGGAAATGAGCTTGGACGGAATGCTTATCCGCACCTTAGGCCTGTTCGCCGCAACCGCAGTGGCCGAACTGCTGGGCTGCTATCTGGGGCGAATAGGGAAAACGGAAAAAATCGGGCGCTAGGCAAATCAGACCGGTTTGAGCCGCGTGCGCAACAGACTGCCGGCCGCGTTCTCCTCGAAGCGGCTTGCCTCCTCGATGTAGCCTTGCACCGTCCCATCATGGCGCCAGCCGCCTTGCTTCTTGATGTCGCGGAAGTCGGCGCCGGCGCGGTGCGCGCTGGTGGCCATGCCGCGCCGCAGGCTGTGACTCGACAGGTCTAGCACATAGTCGAGTTTGACCAGTGTCGCGCAATCCTCCAGGATCGTATTCACGCTGCCCACGCCTAGCGCGGCGCTGGCCACCGTCCCCCACTTGCTGATAGACCGAAACACCGGTCCGGCCACGATGTCGGCGGCGTCGAGCCAGGCGCGCAACGCCGTCGCCGGGCAGCAAGGGCCGTCGCTGTACGGGATCGCCTTGATGATCCCTTCGCCCAGTTGGTCAGTCTTCGAGCGCGGCAGCATGATCTCGATGCCCTCGGGTGTCCAGCCAACATGTCCGACCTCGATGGCGACTAGCTCGCTGCGCCGCAATCCGCCGAAAAAACCGATCTGCAAAAGCGCGTTGTCGCGCGTCGCCTTCAACGTGCGGGCGCTGACCAGCTGCGCCACGATGCGTTCCAGGTCCTCGATCGGCAGCGCCTTGGCCCTCTTCTTCGGGCGGCCGTGCGTGCGCGCGATCCCCGTCAGTGTCTTGCGCACGGTCGGCGTCGACGCCGGATCGGGGAAGCCCTGGTGGACGTGCCACTGCGACAGTGCCGTCAGGCGCAACGCCAAGGTGCGGGGATTGAGGGTCGGCGCGTAGGTGAGCAGGTAGCGGATGATCGCCGCCTCGTCGGCCGGCAACACGCCGCCCCACGCTAGGTGGTGGTTCACGGCGGACCGGTAGGCCCGGCGCGTGTTGTCGGCCGTGGCGGCGGCCAGGACGGCGCGGTGCTGGGCCGCGAGCGCGGCGTCCACAGCTGTAACGGCAGAATGCAGCGCCGACGTTGGGTGCGCATCGTGGATTTCGGCGCCGTTGTCGGCGGGTTCGGGGGTGGCCATGGCTGTGTCGCTCGCGGTCGGGCTTGTAACGGGGGTTACGGCAAGATAGCACGCTGCGGCCGGGCATGGCTGGCGATAAGCTCGATTATCGGCACTAAATGTGCATCCTTCATTGATCAGCTTTAACTGTAATTTAAGATACTATTACGTATTACATAGCACGTTATCTTATTTAAGGATCGATCATGGCCAGAGCCGGTGTCCTGTACTCTCATGTCGCGAAGGCGGCCGCCCAGCTGGCAGCCGCGGGCAAGAACCCCACCGTCGACACCGTGCGTGAGGCCATAGGCGGCACCGGCAGCAAAAGCACCATCGCGCCCATGCTCAAGCAATGGAAGGCGCAACATGGGGGCGAGGTCGCAGCTGCCGGCGCCGGCCTGCCGGCCGATCTGCTGGAGGCCGTCCAGGGGGTGTACGAGCGCGTGCAGGAGGGTGCGAAAGCCCAGGTCGAGCAACTGCGCGCCGAGCATCAGCAGGCGGCGCAAGAGGCCGCGCGCGTGTTAGAGGCGCTGTACGCCGAAGGGCGGAAACTTGGCGCCGAGCGCGAAGCGCTTGCGGACGAACTGGCAAACGTGAAGGCAATGCTCGCGCGCGAGCAGGTGGCACGGCAAAAAGACGCCGTGGCAATCGTCGCCCTCGAATCCGAAAAAGACGGGCAGGCCCAACGCTTGGCCGATCGCGCGGCGGAGATCAGATCGCTGGCGGACCAGCTGGCTCAGGCCCGGCGGCAGTTCGAGCACTTCCAGGATGCGAGCGCGACCCAGCGCCAGGAAGACAAGAGCGCGTATGAGGCGCGCATTGCCCGTACCGAGCAGGAGGCGGGCACGCTGCGCACCTACCTCCAGGACAGCCGCGAGGCGCTGGCCGTGCTGCGCAGCGAGAAGGTCCATCTTGAGCATACCTTGGCCGAACAGCTAGATGCAGCCAGAGAGCAGGCCCGGAAGCTGTACGAAGGGACGGAGGCAGTGAATGCCGCGCGCGAAATGGCAAGTAGCAGGCAGTTCGAGATGGAAATGGCCGAGGAGCGCCTGGACCACTCCCAGCAAGCAAATGCGCGGCTGGAGGCGCGCCTGGCTGAGCTGGAGGGCGAGAATGTGCTGTTGAAAGCGAAGGCGATGGTATCTGTACCCAAGGCCCGCGGGCGTAAAACGTAAGGCTACTTACCGATAAAAACAGCAATCTGGATGCAGCGAAATAGCATCAACTATTCCACTCAACAACGCCCTCTCGCATCTGTAGCGCGTCGATGCCTTGGTCGCGGAGCAGCCTGACTGCATCGGACGACATCAAGCAGAACGGACCGCGACAATATGCGATCACGGGCCTGTCCTTTGGCAATTCGGCCAGACGGTTCTTCAACTCGGCCAGTGGCATCGAACGTGCAAACGGCACGTGGCCAACCGCGTATTCCTCTCCCGGACGTACGTCGATCACGATCACTTCCCCGGATTTCGCCTTGTTCAGCAGTTCTTCGCGACTATTGCCGACCCACTCATGGGTGGCAGCAGAGAGCTGGCGCAGAGCGTCCTGCAATTCGAACAGCCGGTCCTCGGCCAGAACCCGGAGTGTCACCCATAGCTGGCCCACCTCTGCGCTGGCCAGCCGGTAAATGATGTACTTCCCCTGGCGTTCAGCCTCGACAAGGCGCGCGGACTTCAATTCTTTCAAGTGCGCGCTGACCAGCTTCGCACTAATGCCCGCTTCCAGCGCCAAGGCCTCAACGGTCTTGGGGGACTGCCCCAGCAATTCAATCAGCTCCAGCCGCTTCGGGCTGGCCGATGCCTTGGCGATACGTGCTACTTGCTCGTACAGGGCGTCCTTGATGGTTCTATTCGTTGTCATAGGAGGAGTGTCAGCATTTCGTAGTCTCAGGTCAAGGCCACCGGCAATTTAGTCTTGCAGGAAAAACAAAGATCCATTATATTCCAATGATCGTTAGATTGTTGGTTCTTTTACTTTAAGAGGCAAATTCCCATGCAGGCACTGTTCATTCTGAACGCCGCGCCATACGGCAGCGAGCTGACCCACAACGGCTTACGGCTGGCCGCAGCACTGGCCAAGCGTGAACACAATACGGTGCGCATCTATCTGATGGGCGACGCGGTTGGCACCGCAAAAAGCGGTCAGAAGGTGACGGAAGGGCAGCCCAATCTGCAAACAATACTGGGGCGGATTAGCGCCACCAACCAAGACAACATCGGCGTATGCGGTGGCTGCATGGATTCACGCGCGCTACAGGACAGTGACCTGATCGAAGGGACATATCGCGGCACGCTTGAGCAACTGGCGGACTGGTCCGAATGGGCGGACAAGGTTTTCGTATTTTAGGAGGCTGCAATGTTTTTCAAGCAAAGAACAAATGACGATGCATCGATCTCGTACTTCTTCGGTTGCGGCGGGCAAGGCAAGGGAATCGCACTCGACGTGCTGGCCGGCGACGAAGCCTGGTATATGGACCAGGCACGCATGCTGGGTGTTGAGATTTCCTATGTGTTTGATTCACATATCCATGCCGACCACCTGTCCGGCGGCCGAACGCTTGCCGAACTTAGCGGCGCGGCTTACTCGCTACACGAAAGCAATATCGGCAAGGCCGCCTTCCCGTTCACCCCGGTGACCGACAAGCAGACCATAGATGCCGGCAATACTCGCATTCAGGTCATACATACGCCGGGTCACACAGAAGATAGCATTTGCCTGCTGGTCTCGGACCGCCGGCGCGCAGAAGCGCCATGGTTCATTCTGACTGGTGACACATTGTTCGTCGGTTCGGTCGGCCGACCGGACCTCGCGGGACGCGAACAAGAAATGGCGGCCCAGCTGTGGGACAGCCTGCAAGGCCGGCTGCTGAACTTGCCGGATGAGCTGGAAGTTTTTCCAGGGCACCAAGCTGGAAGCGCATGCGGCGCGGATATCTCTGGAAAGCCGTCGTCGACGATCGGTTTCGAAAAGCGCTGGAATTCTTTGCTATCCCTGGAGAAGGCGGCATTTATAACGGCCCTCACGACCACGATCCTACCGCGCCCCGCTGAGATGGAAAGGCTTGTCGCCGCCAATCTCGGCCAAGTTGAGGTTGCATGAGCAAGGAACGGGCTATGCCACCGGCGGCACATTCCCCGGCCACCCCCACTGGCCTACAACTTGGACTGCGCGCGAACTGGCGCCAATTTAGCTTGCTTGTTGTCGTCAATGCATTTGTTGGCGCCATGGTCGGGATGGAGCGCAGCATCTTGCCCGCCATTGCCGAACAGGAATTCAAGCTGGTCGCCCACACGGCGATTCTGGCTTTCATTGTTGTCTTCGGTGTTGCCAAGGCCATCACTAATTATTTTGCCGGCCGCTTTTCCGACGCCTACGGACGCAAGGTAGTGCTAGTGATTGGCTGGCTGATCGCCACGCCGGTCCCCTTTTTGCTGATGTGGGCGCCGTCATGGAACTGGATTTTGCTGGCCAACGTTTTTCTGGGCGTGAGCCAAGGGCTGACCTGGTCGACCACGGTAATCATGAAGATCGATCTTGCCGGTCCCAAAAATCGGGGCACGGCGATGGGCATCAATGAATTCGCGGGCTATTTCGCCGTCGGCGCAGCGGCGCTGGCGACCGGCTGGATTGCAACCAATTATGGCTTGCGACCGCAGCCGTTCTACCTTGGCGTGGCGTTTGCAGTGATCGGCTTGCTGCTATCGGTTTTGGTTGTGCGCGAGACGCGCGGCCACGCGCAAATGGAAGCCGCAATGACCGCCACGCGCGGCGCGGCCATCGTGCCGCCGCAGCGCGCGATTTTCTGGCAGACCAGCGTACGTGACCCCAACTTGTCGTCGATTAGTCAGGCCGGACTTGTGAATAATCTCAACGATGGCATGGCATGGGGGTTGTTCCCCTTTGTGTTCGCCGGCGCCGGCATGACCCTCACCCAAATCGGCACGCTTGCCGCGATCTACCCGACCGTATGGGGAGTATGCCAACTCTTCACCGGCGCGCTGTCGGATCGTATTGGTCGTAAGGGATTGATCGTGGCGGGGATGTGGGTTCAGGCAGCCGGCATTGCCATAATCGCCTTCCGGTCCTCGTTCGGATGGTATGCGACAGGCGCGATTCTCCTGGGAATCGGGACTGCCATGGTCTATCCGACGCTACTGGCGGCCATCGGCGACGTAGTCAACCCGGCCTGGCGCGCTTCGACCGTCGGCGTCTACCGTTTCTGGCGCGATCTAGGCTATGCCATCGGGGCCTTGCTGGCGGGCGTTGTGGCCGACCTGTACGGCGTGGTCAGCGCGGTATGGTTAGTCGCAGCAATCACGTTCCTCTCGGGTATGGTCGTTATAGTCCGTATGCGATATTAACGCTTCAGTCGCAGAAAAAAGCCGAACAACGAGCAATAAATGACTTGGCAAGCGGGACACTGAATCGAATGCCACGCCTCTAATTACCTTCTGGAACCCAACGTGCCGGTTTGCTGCTACCGCGCCAAACTCAGGAGAATCTGATTATCAACGGCTGGAGCAATTTCTGGACGAACGATTTGATGACGGGCGTCTCCTTCACAACAGTAATTTCCTCCATGCGAGCGAAGCCGAAATCAGGATCAAACCCGGCCCATTGACATCAAAATTTCATCAAGTTGTCACGCCTGAGTAACAAACCCTAGCTACGATGGCCTCATATTTGATTTGCGAATCAATATTCCATATTGATTACCTTATTGATCGGAGAGGCCATGATCCAACTTCACAAAGTATCGGTACAGTACGGCAGCTTCACAGCCTTGCATTCGACAACACTGGCGTTCGTACCTGGGCAATTCACGGTATTGCTTGGCGCTTCTGGTGCCGGCAAATCCACCCTGTTGCGCAGCCTGAACTTGCTCGCACGTCCCAGCGCAGGCCACATTACGGTTGATGGCGTGGGAGAGTTGGACCATGCCGGGCGTGTCCATGAACATCGCAAGCGCACAGGCATGATCTTTCAGCAGCACCAATTGATCGCACGCCAGAGCGTGCTGGCCAACGTACTGCTGGGCCGCATCGGTTACCACCCGGCCTGGCGCACAATGTTTCCGTTGCCGTACGGGGAACGCCGTATTGCGCTCGAATGTCTAGAGCGCGTCGGTCTATTGCACAAGGCGCTCGAACGCGTCGATTGCCTAAGCGGCGGCCAGCAGCAGCGCGTCGGAATCGCCCGGGCGCTCGCGCAACAACCCCGTCTGATGTTGGCGGACGAACCGGTAGCGAGCCTCGACCCGGCTTCGTCGCGTCAGGTGCTGGCCCAACTCAAACGTTTTTGCCACGAGGATGGAATCACCATCGTCGTCAGTCTGCACCAGGTAGATCTGGCCTGCGAATACGCTGACCGCATCATCGGCCTGTCGCATGGACATGTCGTCTTCGATTCCACACCGGATGCCTTGACGCCAGTCCAGGCTGCCGCGCTGTACGAGCAAAAGACAGCGCCGTCCGAAGCACCGGACCATCAAGCTAAGCCCATTGAACCCAAAGCCACTTTCGTACAACTTGCCACTGCAAAGGAACCAGCATGAAAAAACTGTTCGCCGTCATAGGCATCGCCGCCTTGACCCTGTTTGGCAATGTCGCCCTCGCTGCCGATCCGGATCCTGACACCCTTAAGGTCGCACTGCTGCCCGACGAGAATGCCTCCGAACTCATCAAGCGCAACAAGCCGCTCAAGGAGTACCTCGAAAAAGCGCTCGGCAAGAAGATCGAGCTGGTCGTGACCACAGACTATTCGTCGATGATTGAAGCGATGCGATTCGGTCGCCTGGACATGGCGTATTTCGGTCCGCTGTCCTACGTTCTAGCCAAGAGCAAGAGCGACATTGAGCCGTTCGCAGCAATGGTCAAAGGTGGCAAAGCGACGTATCGTTCAGTTTTGATCGCCAATGTCAATTCCGGCGTCAATTCGTACAAGGACATCAAGGGCAAGAAAGTGGCCTTCGGTGATCGCGTTTCCACGTCGAGCCATCTGATCCCGAAGACAGTGCTGGCCGACGCGGGTGCGAGGGTTGACCGCGACTATTCCGCCCACTTCGTCGGCACCCATGACGCGGTCGCCATAAACGTCGCCAACGGCAACGCCGATGTCGGGGGCCTGTCGGAAGACATCTGGGGCTACATGAATGACCGGAAGCTGATCGACGCGTCCAAGGTCAAGGTGCTGGGTTACAGCAAGGGCTACCCGCAATTTCCGTGGACCATGCGCTCCAATCTCAAGCCCGAGCTCAAGCAAAAGATCCGGCAAGCTTTCGTCGACCTGAAGGATCCGGAAGTGCTGAAGAATTTCAAGGCTGAAGGCTTCACTTCCGTGACCGACAAGGATTACGACGTCATTCGCGACATGGGTAAAATCTTGAAGCTAGACTTTTCAAAGATGTGATCGATTGCGCGACAGGGAATCATGATGACGACATCGAATGTGATGAATGGTGCCACCGGTGCCGAATACGACAAGATGCTTGAAGCTGACCGGCGCCAATGGTGGCGGGGCGCCTTGCAGTTGACCGCTGTCCTTGCCATTGCTCTGATTGCCGCAAGCTACGTAGGGCTGCTTGACTATCGCAAGCTGGCTGACGGCTTGCCGGCGATTGCGACGCTCATGGGTGAAACAATGCCGCCGAACTTCACTGAATGGCGAAACTGGATCAAGCCATTGGTGGACACACTGGCCATGAGCATTGCCGGGACTGCGCTAGCCGTCGCGTTTTCGCTGCCCTTGGCGATCCTGGCCGCACGCAATACCAGCCCTCACCCATTGGTGTACCAAGCGGCCCGCATCGTACTCAATGCATTGCGTTCGGTGCCGGAACTGATCATGGGCATTCTATTCGTTGCCGCCGTCGGTTTCGGCGCCTTGCCTGGGGTGCTGGCACTCGGCTTGCACTCGATCGGCATGGTCGGCAAGTTCTTCGCCGAAGCGATTGAACATGCCGACGAAGGGCCGATTGAAGCCGCGCGCGCGGCCGGCGGTAGCCGACTGCAAGTCATTCTGCACGGCGTGCTTCCACAGGTGTTGCCGCAGATGGCTGATACCGCGATCTACCGGTGGGAGTATAACTTCCGTGCTTCGACCGTGATGGGTATGGTGGGCGCTGGCGGAATTGGCTTCGAGCTGATGGGCTCGCTGCGCATCATGCTATACCAGGAAGTGTCGGCAATCCTGCTGGTGATTCTCGCGATGGTGACATTGGTTGATGCACTCAGCTCGCGCTTGCGTCACAAATTCAAATAAGGAAGGACCTGCAACAATCATGAAACCACAAGTAGTCGTCACCCACTGGGTACATCCGGAAATCCTCGAATTACTGGAAAGCGTTGCGGAAGTCATTCCCAACAATACGCGCGACACCTTGTCGCGCGAGGAAGTGCTGAGCCGAGCAAAAAACGCCGCCGCCATCATGGTGTTCATGCCAGATAGCATCGATGAGGATTTTTTGAATGCTTGCCCGAAGCTAAGGATGGTTGGGGCAGCCCTGAAGGGTTACGACAACTTCGATGTGGAAGCCTGCACGAGGCGCGGCATCTGGTTTTCCATCGTGCCGGATCTGTTGACGATTCCAACGGCTGAATTGACCATCGGATTGCTGCTGGGTCTAACGCGCCACATGCTTGAAGGCGATCGCCGCATTCGCACTGGGCAATTTCAAGGCTGGCGCCCGGAATTGTACGGCGCAGGATTGACTGGCCAAACGCTTGGCATTATTGGAATGGGCGCGGTCGGAACAGCAATCGCCAAGCGCTTGGCTGGTTTTGATATGCGACTGGTGTATTGCGACAGCGTTGCGCTCGATTCTGCACGGGAGCAAGCCTGGGGATTGGAGCGAGTCAGTCTGGATGCGCTTCTGCAGGAAAGCGATTTCGTGGTTCCCATGCTGCCGATGACGCCGGAGACCTTTCATTTGATCAATGACGATTCGATCGCCAGGATGAAACGCGGCGCTTACCTGATCAATGCATGCCGCGGCTCCGTGGTCGATGAACAAGCCGTGAGTACCGCATTAAAAGCCGGCCATTTATCAGGCTACGCCGCCGATGTATATGAAATGGAAGAATGGCGCCGCGCCGACCGGCCAGCAGGCATCCCGCAATCGCTGCTCGTTAATCAAGCGCAGACTTTATTTACACCCCATTTAGGCTCGGCGGTAAAGGAAGTACGCCTGGAGATCGAGCGACAAGCGGCGCTGAATATTGTTCAGGCACTCTCCGGGCAGAGACCTGTTGGCGCCATCAACAATCCGGTTGAGCCTACTTTGGTGACTGCAGGATGCTAGACCTGGGATGTGTCGCGACGTTTCTTGCGGTTGCATCGTGTAGTGGATTTCGGGAAGCCGCTAAGAAAACCGGGCTTTCCCAACCGGCTGTAACGCAACATATCAAGCGCTTGGAACAGTCGCTGAACGCCAGCCTGATTGAGCGAAAGAATGACGGTTGCATTCTGACCTTACAAGGAAGGGAGTTTCTGCCTTTTGCAGAACATTTGATTCAACTTAGCGAGCGTGCCCAGGCCTTGTTCCGCAAGAACGCCATTGTGATCGGCGCAAGTTCCAATGCCGGGATCTATCTGCTTCAACCGCATTTAAAGATGTATCAGGAATCAAGCTCTCGCGAGATGAAAATCGTAATCGGCAAGAACCCTGACATCGCCGACAAGCTGGAGCGTCTTGAAATAGACGTGGCGGTCATGGAGTGGTGGGACAACCGCCCTGGCTATGTCGCGCAATTTTGGCGCCATGAGGAGCTGGTATTAATCGTGCCGAACGATCACCGCTGGGCCGACAGGCAGAGTATTCCACGCGAATGGTTGATCGGCGAACGACTGTTGGGCGGGGAATCAGGCACCGGTACCAACAGAGTTCTGCAACAGTATTTTGGCAACAATGCTCAGTCCATTGGCGTGTCGATTCAATTAGGTAGCACCGAAGCGGTTAAGCGTGCCGTACAAGCAGGGCTAGGCATTTCTCTGGTCATGGCGTCGGCTGTGGAACTGGAAAGTCGCGAGGGCAGATTGAAAGCAATCGCGCTCGAAAATGATCCGCCGAAGAAAGAAATTTTCATTATTCGAAGGCAGACCGAGCCACATCACGTCCCGCCCGCTGCGGAATTCGCCAGTTTTCTGCTTAAACAGGAATGCCAAATCTGACAGCAAGCTCCAGTCAAAACGACACCGTCAGTTTGACCCACTTCCAGGAGGGCGAAAGCGACGGCGCACAAGGGCCAAAAAATAATCTGCCATTCCACTGAATTGAATGCCACGCCGCTCACTACTTTCTGAAACCGAACGCGCCAGTTTACTGATTCTGCCTCGAAGTCAGGATGACCTGATTCAGCAATACAGTTTTACGGACGCCGACTTGGCGTTGATCCGGCAACGCCGTGGTGCTGCCAACCGCCTCGGCTTCGCGGTGCAGATGTGTTTGCTGCGCTACCCTGGCTATGCGCTGGCAAGCGACACCGCGCTGCCCGACCCGGTGCTCCACTGGATCGCCAAGCAGGTGCGCAGCGACGCCGAGGCCTGGCCTGAATACGCAGAGCGGGAAAAGACGCGCAATGAACACCTGCACGAGCTGCGCGCCTACCTGGGCCTGTCGGTGTTCGGGCTGCCGGACTACCGCAAGCTAGTGCACAGCCTGGCCGACCTCGCGGTGCAGACGGACAAGGCAATGGTGCTCGGCGCTCACTCCCTTGAAACGCTGCGCCAAAAGCGGATTATCCGTAAGCGGCCAACCATCCCATCTATGAATTCCTGATTGGCCTCGCCAAACTATCCTCTCGATCACTACGGGAGGTAAAGATGTCAAACGAGGACCGGCAGAAGGTGTGGGAGGAGCGGGTGGCGCAGTGGCGGGCCAGCGGACTGTCGCAGAGGGCATACGCCATCGAGCATGGCTTTCCGATTCGCCAAGTTGGCTATTGGGTACGGCGGTTGGCCAAGGTGTCGTCCGTGCCCAGCTTGTTGCCGGTGCGGGTGGCGCCGGCGGCACCTTTGGTGGCTACGATCAGCCTGCGCAACGAGCGCGGCTGGACGTTGAGCTTGCCGAGCGAGGTGCCGGCCAGCTGGCTGGCCGAACTGATGCGCGCGCTGTGATGGAACTATCGGCCGATGCAATCTGGCTGGCGACAGCGGCGGTGGACATGCGCACCGGCATCGACGGCTTGTCATTGCATGTGCAGCAGGCGCTGGGGCGCCCGCCGTGCGACGGCACGGCCTACGTGTTCGCCAACCGCCGTCGCAGCCGCCTCAAGCTGGTGTGCTGGGACGGCACCGGCGTGTGGATGTGCGTGCGCCGGCTGCATCGTGGCCAGTTCACCTGGCCGCAGGCCGACGAAGCGAGCTGGCAGATCAGCGCCGAGCAGTGGCAATGGCTGGTGGCCGGAGTGGACTGGCAGCGTCTGTCGGCGCCCGCGCCGACCCAGTGGCGCCTGTGACGACGTCAACTGTTTTACTTGTAAACGTCACGCCCGCCCGGTAAACTACCGTGCATGGACCTGCTCAACGAACTTGCCCGCACCGACATCGATCCGGCTCTGCTGGCGCAGGTGCAGGCGCTGTTCGCGCAGCAGCAGGCCAAGCTGGCCGAGAAGGACTTCAAGATCACCGCGCTGACGCACGAGCTGGCCTACTACCGGCGCATACGCTTCGGCAAGGCCAGTGAAGCACTCGCCGGCGAGCAACGCCTGCTGTTCGAGGAAACGGTCGACATGGACCTGGCCGCGATCGAAGAGGAACTCGAAGGCCAGGCGCCGGCCAAGCCGCGTCGCAAGCGCGCCGGCCGCCAGCCGCTGCCGCCAGAATTGCCGCGCATCGAGCACCGCCATGAACCCGAGTCGTGCCAATGCGGCCAGTGCGGCGCCGACCTGGTCAAGATCGGCGAGGACGTCAGCGAGCAGCTGGACGTGGAGCCGGCGCGCTTCTTCGTGCACCGCCATATCCGTCCGCAATACGCGTGCCGTCCTTGCCAGTCGGTGACGGCCGCGACTATCCCGCCGGCCGTCATTGATGGCGGCATGGCCGCCGTCGGCCTGCTGGCGTGGATCGCGGCCTGCAAATATCTGGACCACCTGCCGCTGTACCGGATCGAGCAGATCGCCGCCCGCCAGGGCGTGCCGCTGGCCCGCTCGACGCTGGCCGAGTGGATCGGCCGCATCGGCGTGGCGCTGCAACCGCTGGCCGACCGGCTGGCCGAACTGCTGCGGCAACATGATTGCCTGCACGCCGACGAAACCCCGGTGCGCCAACTCGACCCGGGCAGCGGCAAGGCCCGCCACGCCTACCTGTGGGCCTACCGCTCCGGCGCGCATGACGACGGCCCGCCCATCGTCGTGTTCGACTACCAGACCAGCCGCGCCGGCGCCCATGCGCGTGCCTTCCTGCAGGGCTGGCGCGGCCACCTGATGGTGGATGACTATGTGGGCTACAAGGCTCTGTTTACGGACGGCCCCACCGAACTGGCTTGTCTGGCCCATATCCGGCGCAAATTCTTCGACGTGCACGCCGCCAGCGGCAGCCCCGTCGCCGAGGAGGCCCTACGCCGCATCGCGGCGCTGTACGCGATCGAGCAGCAAGGCGCCGGACTCGATCCGCCGCTGCGGCTGGCGTTGCGCCAGAAACTGGCCATGCCGGCGCTGGCCGAGCTGCACGCCTGGCTGCTGGCGACCCAACGGACCGTCGCCGTCGGCAGCGGCACGGCCAAGGCCGTCGACCACGCGCTCAAGCGCTGGCCGGCGCTGGAACGCTATGCGGCCTCGGGCACACTGCCGATCGACAACAATCCGGTCGAGAACGCCATTCGTCCTATCGCCATCGGCAAGAAGAACTGGCTGTTCACCGGCTCGGAACGGGCCGGCCGCCGTGCCGCAGCGATCCAGAGCCTGTTCGCCACCGCCAAGCTCAACGGGCTTGATCCGGCGCGCTGGCTGGCCACCGTATTGGAACGTCTCCCGACGTGCCCCAACAGCCAGATCGACTCGCTGTTGCCATTCCCGGACTTTACCCAACGCTGAACACGCTGTACAGGTGGGGCGGCTGGCAGCTTACGATTATCCTACCTGCGTTGACCGTCATCGAGCGGGCCTGTGCCGAGGCCGTGACGCGGGCCAACCGGCGTATCTATCGCGCGTTGCTCGACCCCCTGGAGCGGCACCACAAGCGCTCCCTGGACAACCTGCTCAACGTCGCGCCCGACATGAGCATTACTTGGCTGGTATGGTTGCGCCAGTCGCCGCTCAAGCCGAATTCCCGCTACATGCGCGAACATATCGAACGGCTCAAGGTATTTCAGTCGCTGGCACTACCTGAGGGGCTTGGCCGCGAGATCCACCAGAATCGGCTACTGAAAATGGCGCGCGAGGGTGCGCAGATGACGCCGCGTGACCTGGCGAAATTCGAGGATGAGCGCCGCTATGCGACATTGGCTGCACTGGCTATCGAGGGCATGGCCACCGTGACGGACGAACTGGTCGACCTCCACGACCGAATTATGATCAGGCTGTTCAGCGCGGCCAAGAACAAGCATCAGCAGGACTTCCAGAAGCAGGGCAAGGCCATCAACGACAAGGTTCGCCTGTACAGTCGAATCGGCCGCGCGCTTGTCGAGGCAAAGGAATCCGGGATGGACCCGTATGCCGCGATCGAGGCCGTGCTGCCGTGGACCGACTTCACCCAAAGCGTGACCGAGGCCGCGGAGCTGGCCCAGCCCGAGACCTTTGACCACCTGCATTTGGTGGGAGAGCAGTACAGCACCCTGAGGCGTTATACGCCCGAGTTTCTGGACGTGATCAGGCTGAAAGCCGCGCCGGCCGCGCAAGCGGTGCTCGATGCGATCGACGTCCTGCGCGAGATGAACATGACCGGGGCGAGCAAGGTACCGGACGACGCGCCAATCGCGTTCGTGAAGGCACGCTGGAAACCGCTTGTCATCACCGACGACGGGCTTGACCGTCGCTTCTACGAGATTTGCGTCTTGTCGGAACTGAAGAATTCGCTTCGATCAGGCGACATCTGGGTGCAGGGCTCGCGCCAGTTCCGCGACTTTGAGGAATACCTGCTGCCTACGGAAAGATTCGGAGCCATGAAATCGGCTCGCGAGTTGCCGATCGCCGTCAACCAGGACTGCGACCAGTACTTACAAGACCGCTTGCTGCTGCTCGAACAGCAGTTGGCCACCGTCAACCGGCTTGCACTGACGAACGAACTGCCCGATGCGATTATTACTGAGACTGGACTGAGGATCAGCCCGCAGGATGCCGTGGTGCCGGACGAGGCCCAAGCGTTGATCGACTTCGCCAGCGGCATGCTTCCCCGGATCAAGATCACCGAACTGCTGATGGACGTGGACGATTGGACCGGATTCACGCGCCACTTCGTTCACCTCAAGAGCGGGGAGCAGGCCAACGACAGGACGTTCCTCATGTCCGCGATTCTGGCCGACGCCATCAACCTCGGCCTGACCAAAATGGCGGAATCGAGTCCTGGCGCCACTTATGCGAAACTCTCCTGGTTGCAGGCTTGGCACATCCGGGACGAAACTTATTCGGCCGGCCTGGCTGAACTGGTCAACGCCCAGTTCAAGCACGCCTTCGCCGTGCACTGGGGGGATGGCACAACGTCGTCGTCGGACGGCCAACGCTTCCGCGCGGGCGGCCGGGCCGAGAGCACGGGCCACATCAACCCCAAGTACGGCGCCGAACCCGGCAAGCTGTTCTACACCCACATTTCCGACCAGTACGCGCCGTTCAGCACCAGGGTTGTCAACGTCGGCGTGCGCGACTCGACCTATGTGCTCGACGGTCTGCTGTACCATGAATCAGACCTGCGCATTGAGGAGCACTATACGGATACCGCCGGTTTCACCGACCATGTGTTCGCACTGATGCACCTCCTGGGCTTCCGCTTCGCGCCGCGAATCCGCGATCTAGGTGACACCAAGCTGTACGTGCCGGGCAAGGTGGGCGATCACCCGGCCTTGCGCTCAATGATTGGCGGTAGTCTAAACATCAAGCATCTACGCGCACACTGGGACGACGTGCTCCGCCTGGCCGCCTCGATCAAGCACGGCACAGTCACCGCATCGCTCATGCTGCGCAAGCTGGGCAGCTACCCTCGCCAGAACGGCCTGGCGATCGCGCTACGCGAGCTGGGGCGGATCGAGCGCACGCTGTTCATCTTGGACTGGCTCCAGAACGTCGAGCTACGCCGGCGCGTGCATGCAGGCCTGAACAAGGGAGAGGCGCGCAACGCACTGGCCAGGGCGGTCTTCATTCATCGGTTGGGTGAGATCCGCGACCGGACATTCGAGCAGCAGCGGTACCGCGCCAGCGGCCTGAATCTCGTGACCGCCGCAATCGTGCTGTGGAATACGGTGTACCTGGAGCGGGCAACCGAAGCGCTGCGCGAGTCCGGCAAACTGGCCGATGACGGCATGCTGCAATTCCTCTCGCCGTTAGGCTGGGAGCACATCAATCTGACAGGAGATTACGTCTGGCGCCAGAGCAGGAAGGTCGACGAGGGAAAATATCGGCCGCTGCGGGACTTCAAGAATCGGTAACAGGGCTTAGCGCCCGATTTTTTCCGTTTTCCCTATTCGCCCCGAGTAGCATGGAGCGATGTAGTTGCTTGATCCAGCGAAAAAGCGCCGACGGCGCATAGGCGGTCGCCGCGCCGCTCGCCGGATCGACGCGGACCACGCTGGCGCCGGCGACCGTGCTGTAGTAAACGATCAATGTTCCGGAAGGCGTGCGCTGGATCTGTTCGACGCCTGGGTATTGGCGTACGACGCGACTGGCCATCTCGGCCACGCTGACGCCGCTCGGCACGGTGGTGCCAAGCCGGTCCAGCGCCGGATAGAGCGACAACAGTGCGCCGGTCAACCCCAGCAATATAGCCAGAACACCGCAGAACAGGCCAAGCATGGAGTGTAGCCGACGCAACATGCAGTGCCTTACATGTCGTAACTGAAGGCTTTGATATAGCCGCGCCCCTGGACAGGTTTGCCAGCACCTGCCTTGGTCAGCGGCGCGCGCACATCGGCAGAATGATCGCGGCCGTCTTCCACCGCGCTGTCAACGCGGATTTCATAGCCCGCATCAATCAGCGCATCGGCCAGTTCAACCGTGACCTTCAGCGATTTACCGTTACCGACGCTCGCGCCGCTAATGCCATCGTATGTACGCGCGTCAAGCCCGCTGCCCCGCGCCCAGGCACTCAAGTGCTTATAATATTTCGACTTCTTACCGGCAACCCATAAGGTTTTTTTGTAAATGCCTGCGGCGTCTGTGATATAGAATGCCAAATAGGCACCGCTGCCGTTGTAATTTTGCAGTTGGGTGGTTAGCACGACTGGACGCGCCTGTGCCATTGAGGGGAGCGCCAATGTGCCAGCCAGCCAGGCCCCGGTAAGAATTTTTTTCATTGCTTATTTCCTTGAGTATGCGGGCTGGGCTCCCTGATTTGTTCAGCGGATGGTCGCGCCGGGGACAGGTAGTCGGAGGCATCGCCGTGTTCGCCGAATTCGATCTCAAGGCTGCGGATGCGCAACGTCGCTGGTCCATACTTCGCCTTCACTTTATTGCCTAGCCGATCGGTACCTCGCACCTCATAACAACCGTCGTCAACCTTGATGCGTTGAACAGTCCAACCGCGCAACTCGACCTGATGGCGCAACACTTCACGTGGTTTCCAATCTGCGATGGGATCGGTGCAATCGTTATCCGCCAGCGCCGTGCAACTGGCGCCAAGGGCAGCAAGCGCAGCGAGCATGTGAAACATTGTCATCGCTGGCTCCTTGGTTGAGATCGGCCTTATATCATCAGGACAGGCTTTGATGTAAGTGAACTAGGTCGATTGTAGAACCGCGATTCGCAAAAAAATTTGATACATATCAAATTTCCCCAAGTGCTTTGTTGCTATATGAGCGGCAAATAAGTGGCGAGGCCGTACGCCTACCTGCGCAAGCGCTATTCGTCCCGCTTTGCTAACACAGGAAAGCTGACGGTAACGCCAAGCCCACTATGATCTATTCCTGTGCCGAGTCGTATCTCGGCCCCGTGCATGTCGATGATCCTGCGCACAATGGACAGGCCCAGCCCGCTGCCCGGCACTTTCGCCCCGGCGAGGCGGAAGAACCGTTCGAAGACCCGGCCTTGCATCTGTGGAGCTATGCCTGGCCCCGAGTCCGCCACCCGCAGGTAACTGCGTCCTTCCGATTGACCGCAACTGACCACAATGCGGCCAGGCACGGGGGTGTAGCGTACAGCGTTGTCCACCAGGTTGCGCAACAACATACGCAGGCTTTCACGTTCGATCCGGCATGGGGCATGCGCAATGTCCACACGCAAGTGATGGCCGACCGCCAGGCTCTGCCAATATGATTGCTCCTCGGTCAACAACGTTGCCAGGTCGGCTTCCTCCAACGCCACTCCATGGCAGCCTTGCGGATCGAGCTGTGCCAGCGTCAGCAATTGATCGACCAGCCGGCCGGCGCGGTCGACGCTGGCGTTCAGGCCAGCGATGAACTCTTCTCGTTCTTCAACGCTGCGCGCCCGCTGCATGACCTGCAGGTTGGTCTTGATGGCGGCCAGCGGCGTACGTAGTTCGTGTGCGGCGTCCCCTGTGAAGCGCTGTTCGTATTCCATGCTTTGCCTGACTCGGCCAAAGAGTCGATTAATCGCCAGCAGCAGTGGAAACACCTCGCTCGGCGCCCCCCGCAACGGGACGTCCGCCAGGTCATTGGGGGTGCGCGCGCCGACTTCGTTGGCTGACACCTGCAACACCCGAAACACCCGGTCGATGCACCACCAGATCGCCAACCCGGCCAGCATCGCCAGCACAACGCCAAATCCAGTGACCTTGTAGAAGAATCTGCTGCTGATCTCCTCGCGATGGCTGCTCGGCTCGGCGACCTGGATTTGTAGCGTGCGGTCGGCGTTCCAGCTGGAATAAAGGCGGCTGCGATGCTCTTCGATTTGCACCCAGGAAAACCCATCCGGGGCGCGCTGCGAAAACGCTCTGGAGGGCGCGCCGCCGTTTTTGTACAGCAGGCGTTGCTGTGCATCGCGGATCTGAAACAGCAGGTAACGATGATAGTCCGGGCGCTCCGTTATCCTGAGGTTGGTCGCCAGCGCGGTGCCATGCTCCGTCGCCTCGTTTTCGGCCAGAGACAACAGCAGGTGAGCCGTTTCTGCCAGCGACTGGTCGAATAGTTCCTGGCTCTCCCGCTGCGCCTCGATGTAGACAATGAACGCGCTGCCGCCCCACAATGCCAGTGTCAACGCCAGCAGCACACCGAGCAGCAATCGCCGTAACGACCAGCGCGGTACGGTTTCAGTACTCATATGTCCACCCCATGTGTCGGCTTGTCGATGCAGTAGCCAACCGCGTGGACCGTGCGTATCAGCCCGCGACCCAGCTTCTTGCGCAGGTGGTGGATATGGACCTGTACCGCATTGCTTTCCACCTCCTCGCCCCAGCTATAGAGGTTATGCTCCAGCTGTTCACGGCTCAGTACCCTGCCGCAGTTCTCCAGCATCATCTGCAGGATGCGGAATTCCCGGCTGGTCAACGCGACATTCTTTCCCGCTTGGGTCGCCTGGCGTGCGGCGATGTCGAGCACCAGATCGCCGTGGACCAGCTCTTCACGCAGCCGACCGGCGGCCCGCCGCGACGCGCTGCGGATCCGGGCTGCCAGCTCATCCAGGTCAAACGGCTTGACGACGAAATCATCCGCGCCGCCATCCAGGCCGGCAATGCGCTCGGGAATCTTGTCGCGGGCGGTCACGATCAGGATGGCACCGCCATAACCGGCGTTGCGCAAGGCGCTCAACGCTTGCATGCCGTCCTGTCCCGGCAAACCCAGGTCCAGCAGGATGCAGCCATAGTCATGCAGCCGCACTGCCGTGTGCGCATGTTCGGCCGACTGGACCCAGTCGACGGCGTAGCCTGCCTGTTCCAACCCGATCTGGGTGGCACGCCCCAGTTGAGGGTCATCTTCAGTGAGCAATATGCGCATGGGTCGGATTCGTCGTTTATCTGCGCCTCATGGTAGGCGGCAGTTGTTAAGAACTTCTTAATATCTGATCACCACCATCATACCCACCGATCCCCTCCGAGGAAATTATTTCATGATGTTCCAGCCACACACCACCCTGGTGCCCCTGCTCCGCACTCTGCTCTTGCCTTTCCTGCTCATCGGACCAGCGAGCACTTTCGGCGCCGACGGCATTGAACAGTTGCCCATGAATGCAAAGCAGATCAGCCGGGCCGGCATAGTGACAGCGCCGGCCGTAGCCGCGCCGGCCACCGCCGCCACGGCCGTGGGCAATGCCGTCGTCCTATCGGGAACGGTGGTCACGCCAGCCGATTCGCTCATCCTCGCCGCCGCTGCCGCCAACGGGGTGGTGCAGCAGGTGCATACTAGTTCGCTGCAGCGTGTGCAGACAGGAACGGCACTGGTCACATTGTTCAGTCCCGCATGGATGGAGACGCAACGCGAATACGTTCAGCTGTCGACGCAGTCCCACTTGGCGGCCGATAAGTTGTTGCGTGATGAAAGCCTGTTTGCGGATGGGATCATCTCCCGTGCGCGGGTGGAGGAAAGCCGTGCCGCAGCGCATCTGGTCAGACTCGCGTGCGATCAGCGCGCCCAGACGCTGCATGCAGGCGGTTTGAATGCGTCAGCCATCAAGGCCTTATCAACTGGCGGTCAACCGACCCCGCTGCTCATCGTGCGCGCGCATAGCGCGGGGACATTGCTTGAGCTGCCGGTCACCATCGGGCAGCAGCTGGAGGCTGGCATGGCGGTGGCAAAGATAAGCCGCGATGGCCCGCTGTGGGTGGAATTGCAGGCGTCAGCCAAGCAGCTGCCGATGCTGGCGGTGGGGGCGTTGCTCGACGTCGCCCAGTGCGGGCAGCTACGGGTGATTGCGATCTCGCCGCAAATAAACGGCGCCAATCAGACAGCGCAGGTACGCGCACGCCAGGTCGAACCGAAGGCCTGTCTTAAGACAAATGCATTCGTGGAGGCGCGGTTGCTAACGCCACCGCGAGGAAGCGACGCTCTGCTCGTGCCAGCCGTAGCGATGGTGCGTCGCGGATCGGCCAACTATGTGTTTGTACGTAACGCCAGCGGCTTCCAGGCCGTTCCGGTGATCAGTGGAGCGGTTGCCGGTGATCAGCTTTGGGTAAGCGGAGCGATCGCCTCAGGAGCGCAAGTGGCCGTGCGCGGATTGGTGGCACTCAAGGGCGCATGGGCAGGGTTCGGTGAGCCCACCGGCGCACCTGCGGCTAAAGGGAGTCAGTGATGCTGGGCCGATTAATCGCGCTATCCCTGGCACAGCGCCTTCTGGTGCTGGTGTTGGCGGTGTTGATGATAGCGGCCGGCATCAAGGCCGCGGGCGAGCTATCCATCGACGCCTTCCCGGATGTCTCCAGCACGCAGGTCAAGTTGATACTCAAGGCGCCGGGCATGACGCCGGAAGAAGTCGAAGCCCGCATCGTCGCGCCGATTGAGCAGGAATTGTTAGGCATACCGCGCCAGGCCATTCTTCGCTCGCAATCCAAATATGCGATCGCCGACATTACGTTGGACTTCGACGATGGCACCGACGTCTATTGGGCGCGACAGCAGGTTAGCGAACGCCTCGCCTCGGCACTCAAGGACTTGCCGCCGTCGGTAAGCGGTGGGCTGGCGCCGATCACCACCCCTTTAGGGGAAATCTTCATGTTCACCATCGAAGGGCCGTTGTCGTTGATGGAAAAGCGCACGTTGCTGGAATGGACGATCCGTCCCCAGTTGCGCAACATCGCCGGCGTCGCCGATGTGAATTCGCTAGGTGGTCAGGTCAAGAGCTTTGAAGTAGTGCCCGATCTGGCTGCGCTGGCGGCACGGCGCATTTCGCTGGCGCAGTTACAGCAAGCGCTAGAGGCCAATAACCGGAGTGATGGCGCAGGTCGGCTCGGCAGCAACGAAGAATCTCTGCTCATCCGCAGCGACTCGAGTATCCGAACGCTTGCCGATGTCGGCGCCATCGCGATCGTCAAGCGCGGCGACGTCGCCATTACGGTGGGCCAGGTCGCAACCGTGCGAATCGGCCAACTGACAAGCTATGGCGCCGTCACGCAGAACGGAAAAGGCGAAGCGGTCGAAGCGCTGGTGCTAGCGGTACGCGGCGCCAACGCCCAAACCGTCGTTGATCAGGTAAGGGCCAGACTCGTCGAGATTGGCCGCTCGCTTCCGGCCGGCACCACTATCAGCACCTTTTACGATCGGGGCAATCTGGTCGAGCGGGCAGTCAAGACAGTCACCAAAGCTTTGCTGGAAGCGACCTTGCTGGTGGTGCTGTTGCTGTATATCTTTCTCGGCAACCTACGCGCGGCCCTCGTGGTGGCCTGCATTTTGCCGTTGTCGGCACTTGGCACCTTCCTGCTGATGCGCCAGTACGGACTCAGCGCAAACCTGATGTCGCTCGGCGGCTTGGCCATCGCCATCGGCATGCTGGTCGACGCAGCGGTGGTGGTGGTGGAAAACATTGAGGCTCACAGCAGCAAAGCCCAGCCAGGCATGTCGCGTCTGCATGTGATCTACCGCGCGGTGCGGGAAGTTGCGGTGCCAGTGACGGCGGGTATGGTGGTGATCATGATCGTCTTCCTGCCCCTTCTGACGCTGCAAGGGCTGGAGGGAAAATTATTCGCGCCAGTCGCGCTGACCATCATCTTCGCTTTGGCGGCATCGCTGCTGCTGTCGTTGACGGTGATTCCGGTGCTGTCCTCGCTGGTGCTCAAGGCACACCATGGTCCACCACCGCGTTTGGTGCAGCGCATGGAGGCGGGCTACCAGGCCTTGCTGAGTCGAGCGCTGCGGCACGAGCGCCTGGTGACCGGCGGCGCCGTCGCTGCCTTGCTCATCGCAATCGGCCTATTCACGGTTGTCGGGAAATCGTTCATGCCGGTGCTCGACGAGGGCGACATTATTATGCAAATCGAAAAGCTGCCATCCGTGAATCTGATCGAATCCGCACGTCTCGACATGGCGATACAACGCAGCATCCTTGCGCAAGTACCGGAGGTGCGACGCATCGTTGCGAGGCTCGGATCGGATGAGCTCGGCCTGGACCCAATGGGCTTGAACGAGACCGACACGTTCCTGGTGCTCAAGCCGCGCCCGGAGTGGCGAAGTCAGTACAAGGAAGACTTGATCAACGCCTTGCGCAAGGCGACGGCAGACTTCCCTGGTGTCAACATCAGCTTCACTCAGCCCATTGAAATGCGCACCTCGGAAATGCTTTCGGGCGTACGCGGCGATCTCGCGATCAAAGTGTATGGACCCGATGCCAAGGCGCTTGGCACGCTGGCTGCGCAAATTGTCAACGTGGTGCAGGCGATACCAGGCAGTGAGGATGTACTGACCGTGAAGAATGAAGGCGTGCAGTATCTACAGGTCGACATCGACCGGGTTGCCGCCGGCCGGCTGGCTCTGAGTTCCGAGCAGGTGCAGGCGGATCTGCGCACGCTCATCGAAGGACGCGTGGCCGGCGTCGTGATCGAGGGCGGCAAGCGCCTGCCCTTGCTGATACGCGGAAGTGAGCAACTTCAACTGTCATCCGAATTATTCGGGCAATTGCGCCTGCCGCTCGCAGACGGCGAGTCGGTACCGCTGAGCCAGCTGGCGACGCTGCGCCACGTGGACGGTCCCGTCAAAGTCGAGCGTGAGAATAGCAGTCGCCTGGCCGTCGTGCGCGCAAATGTCCGAGGCCGAGATCTGGTGGGATTTGTCGACGAAGCGAAGCGCGCCGTCGCCAGCAAAATCAAACTTCCCGGCGGATATCGCCTGAGCTGGGGCGGGCAGTTTGAAAATCAGCAGCGCGCCGCAGCAAGATTGGCGTTGGTCGTGCCGGTGGCGCTGGCGTTGATTTTCCTGCTGCTGTTTAGCACGCTGCACAGCATACGGCAGGCGCTGCTGGTATTCGTCAATATTCCGTTTGCATTGATAGGCGGCGTGGTAGCGCTCGCGATCACTGGCGAGTATCTGTCGGTGCCCGCGTCGGTCGGCTTTATCGCCTTGATGGGCATCGCTGTCCTCAATGGTCTGGTGATGATTACCTGCTTCAACCAACTGGTGGCGCGCGGCATGGCTCTGCCGGAGGTGGTAAGCCAGGGCGCGCTGCGGCGCTTCCGACCGGTGATGATGACCGCCTGCATTACCGGCCTGGGCCTCGTCCCTCTGCTGCTGGCCACCGGCCCCGGCTCCGAAATTCAGAAGCCGTTGGCGATCGTGGTGATCGGGGGGCTGCTCAGCGCGACCCTGTTGACATTAATACTTTTGCCCATGCTCTTCCGGCGCTTCGGTGTCAAGCGGGTGGCAATTTTTCAAGCAGACCAATCATGCTAAAAAATATCTCCAACGACAGCTTGCTCACGCTGGCCATTCCAGTCGGTCTGGAAGAGGATGTACTCGACTTTCTATTGTTGCACCCGCTCTGGGCTACGGGATTTTCCGTGCTCGCGGCGCAGGGAATGGGGCAAGGCGCCGTGCTGCAGTCGCCGATGGAATTGGTGCAGGGGCGCAGCGGCCGAAAGCTGGTTCTGGTCGCAGGTGTTGGCGATCATCTTTTGCTGTTGCTCGAGGCCTTGGCTTGCGAGATTCCGAGCCCCGAGGTGACGTATTGGCTCGGTCCATTAACCGCATGTGGGAGGCTCGCATGAAATTCCACCTTGCCAGACTGGCACTGGCCTTGGCGGCGCTAGTAAGTGCCGATGCCTGGGCTAGCGGCCCGGCCTTGCCGCTCGCCAGCGAGCAGTTATTTGGATTGCCTCCGGAGCAAACCGTCAGGCGCTTGCTGTCCCAATTACCGCAACTGCGTATCGGCGCCCTCAACAATGAGCTGGCTGGCGCCGAGCAAACAAAACTGGCCGCCGGTCCAGGGGAGTGGACGGTACGGGGTGGCATAAGCCAGCGCAGCGTGCTCGAAGGGGACCGCTATCGTGAGCAGGAACTGATGCTCGAAAGGAGCATACGCTGGTTTGGCAAAGCCGGGCAGGATCGAGCGCTAGGCGAAAAAGGGCTGGCGCTGGCACTGGCACAGCGGGCCGACGCCTGGCATGAAGCCGGCCGGTCGCTGATGCAGGAATGGTTCGATGCGCTGAAGGTGCAGGCCACGCTCGACCAACTAAAGGAACAGCACACGTTGATCAAGCAGCTCAGATCGATCGCCGAACTACGCGTGAAGGCCGGGGACGGAGCTCGTCTTGAATTGATGCAAGCCGATACCGAATTAAGACGGGCCGCTGCGTTGATTGAGCAGGCAGAGCAACAGGTCTACCAAGCGCTCACCTCGTTGTCCACCACCTATCCCGGTATTCCGACTCCGCAATTGGCCCAGGTCCCCGATCCGCGCCCCATGCAGTTACGGCGGCCAGATCAGCTCACTCGAATCCTGGATGACAACCATGAGCTTGAATTGGCACAGGTGGAGGCCCAATGGTACGGATTGAAAGCAAAACGTGCCGCTAGCGAGCGTATGCCAGACCCGACGATTGCGCTGCGTGCTGGCCGCGAACGCGCAGGTCAAGAACGCACCATCGGCATCAGCGTGTCAATTGCCTTGCCGGGCGGCGCACGCAACGCCGAGAGCTCTGCTGCGTACATTAGGGCACAGATGGCGAACGAAAGGGTGGCCCAAGTCAAGACCAAGGTAGCGCTTGCCGCGCAACGGGCAGTGACCGAACAAGAATACAACTATCAGGTCTGGACCAGCCTGCGCGCAGTCGAGCAGCAGAGCGCCAATCAGGCGCACTTGATGGAACTGGGCTATAGGGCGAACGAATATACTTTGGCCGAAGCCTTGCTTAGCCGCCGCTTGGCTCTTGAGGCATCATTGGCTTCCCAGTTGGCACGGATCGCGGCCGTCGCCGCCAGCGCAAGGGTGCAGCTTGACGCGCATGCTATGTGGGCGATCGATTGAGGCGCATAGTGATAATGGCCGTCAATGGTTCCCGCACGACTACCACGCAATTTCAAAATAGTGCGAATAAGCTCTCTCGGTGCTGTACCCTTGCATGGACGATGTTTTGCTGAAAAATAAACTGTAGGCTCGCAAAAAAGGATGTGCATTATGTCGGAACCTCCGGGTGCCGCAGTCTTAAACGAAAACCCGATTAGACAGAACTCAGTACACCCGTAACCGTCCAAAAAATGGAATTGTGAGCTCCGGATCCTCGTTCAAAGCGATCGCCCAAATCACTCAGGCGGTCGTATCAATTATTGTTCCAACGGGACCTGACGAAGCTTTTGGCTTTTCAATTTCAGCAACTTTACTTCCATCGTTGTCACCGTCACTGTCCTTGCCGCGAACTATCGCCGGTTGCGCACTAGCCTGGACCGGGGGGGGTGTAGGCTGCCTTTGTCGAACTACCAATTGCTGAGGTCATTTTGCTCTCCGATGAGAATTAGCTTTCAAGAACTGCTTCTCCTTTAACGGCAATCTTCAAAAAAACTTGACTTGCAATTGCATGCTGGTTCCGCGATACGCTATATGGAGTAAGGAGAAGCTACCGCATGTTCTCAATCGCTTGGTTCCCGGAAACGCGAATCATTGCGACTATGATTCGGAGCACCCACGCTCGCTTAGTATCACGTTGTCACTTAAGATAGTGATATTCGCTAGCTAATGCGCTCCCCCTTTGCCTGCCCATATGAATCCACTTGAATTCCAAGACGAGAACGAAATTTCCTCACATTCGTCAGTTGAACGAGCCGCCGCCGCATCGCGCAGCACCTGGGTCAGCGTAAGCGTGAACATTTGCTTGAGTGTCGCCCAAATCGGTATCGGTCTGTTGGCTAAATCACAGGGCTTGGTGGCAGACGGCATACACTCCTTATCCGATCTAGTTGCTGATTTCGTAGTACTTTTTGCCAGTCACCACAGCAAGAAGGACGCGGATGACGATCATCCATATGGACATCAACGATTCGAAAATGCGGCGTCGTTGGTCCTGGGGTTATTGCTGCTTGTGGTTGGTATTGGCATGGTCTGGACCGCAGTTCTGAAACTTGAGGCACCGGAGACCATTGCGAAGGTACAAAGTATTGCGTTGTGGATGGCGGTGATTGCGCTTTGCGCCAAAGAGCTGCTTTTTCGTTACATGCTTGGGATCGCCAAGCGCATCAAATCAAGCATGCTCATTGCCAATGCATGGCACGCGCGTTCAGATGCTGCGTCTTCGTTTGTCGTCGGCGTCGGCATCATCGGCAACTTGGCAGGATTTCCAATACTTGACCCCATTGCGGCGCTAATCGTTGGCATCATGATACTGAGGATGGGCTGGGGATTTGCTTGGGATGCCCTTCACGACTTGATGGATCGCGCGATTGACGAGATGGAGATTAGCGCAATTCGAGCAACATTACTGGAGACGCCTGGAGTCAGTGGCGTGCATGATTTGCGCACCCGGAAGATGGGCGACATGATCATCGCTGACGCGCATCTGGAAGTCGAGGCGACGCTGACGGTGGAAGCCGGCCACGATATTGCCGTCGATGCCAGGCGCCGCGTGCTGGAGCGCCACCGTGTACTCAATCTAATGACGCACGTTGATCCGTGGAAGCGGCCGGACTTGGACCATGAAAATCTAGTGCGACAAACCGCGCTTGGATAGGATGGATACCATGTCGACGCCAGAAAAGAGTGAGGGTCTGACAGCAGCCGAAGCTACAGAAAAACTGCGTACAAATGGTCCCAATGAGCTTTCCACTTCTCGTCCTTTGAGTGCAGGGCGTTTGCTGCTGGATGTGATTTCAGAGCCGATGTTCCTGCTGCTCGTAGCGTGCGGCGCCATCTATCTGGTACTCGGCGACCGGAACGAAGCGCTCATGCTCCTTGGTTTTGTTTGCATCGTCATCGGCATCACTTTTTTTCAGCAACGACGCACGGAGCGCTCACTGAACGCTTTGCGTGACCTATCGTGCCCACGTGCATTGATTATCCGGGACGGTCAGCAGAAGCGCGTCCCCGGTAGGGAACTGGTGGTTGGCGATCTGGTTCTGCTCGCCGAGGGCGATCGCGTACCCGCCGATATTGACCTGCTCAACGCATCGAATTTGACCGTGGATGAATCCATGCTCACTGGAGAGTCTGTTCCGGTAATGAAGCATGGCAAAGCCGATATTACTGTTGAAAAAGACAACCAGGTATATTCAGGGACTCTTATTACGCAAGGAACAGCGAGCGGCTTAGTGATCGCCACAGGGCCGAACAGCGCGCTGGGTCGCATTGGTGCCTCGCTTGCTGCTTTAGGTGGAGAGCTGACGCCGATTCAACTGGAGACGCGGGGTGTGGTCAAGACGGTAGCCATAGGGGGATTGGGCCTCGCTGCTGGCCTTGGTCTGATCTATTGGTGGCTGCGCGGAGATTGGTTGCATGGGTTACTTGCCGGAATCACGCTGGCTATGGCTATCTTGCCTGAAGAGTTGCCTGTTATTCTAACGTTGTTCTTAGCGCTGGGCGCATGGCGCCTGGGACGAGAAAAAATTCTGGCGCGCAGCATACCCGCTATTGAATTGCTCGGGGCAACCACCGTGCTGTGTGTTGACAAGACCGGCACCCTCACCGCCAATTGCATGGAAGTTGTCCAGCTTTGGTCGGAGAAGTCTTTCTACGACGGCAAAGCCCCGGCCGCTCCCGCTTTACAAGACGAACTGCACAGTTTGCTCGAATATGCGGTACTGGCAAGTCATCGACAAGCGTTCGATCCGATGGAGTCGGCTATAGGGAAGGCAGGCGTCCATCTGCTTGCCAGCACTGAACATCTACATTCCGATTGGGTTTTGATTGATGACTATCCGCTCTCGCGGAAAATGCTGGCCATGTCTCGGGTTTGGCAATCAACGGACCGGTCTGAATATCTGGTTGCGGCCAAGGGTGCGCCTGAGGCTATTGTAGATCTTTGCCACATTGAACCGGGCCGGGCTGCCACGATATTCGCACAAGTGACAGCGATGGCGAATAAGGGATTACGCGTGATCGGCGTCGCCCGCGCAACCTTTCCAGCAATGCCTCTGCCTGACAACCAGCATGTCTTTGAATTTGTGTTCTTGGGCCTCGTCGCACTGCAAGACCCGGTTCGGCCGGAGGTTCCAGAGGCTGTGGCGCAATGCCAAGCGGCAGGTATACGCGTTGTGATGATCACAGGTGATCATCCAGCAACGGCGTTGGCAATCGCGGAGCAGGCGGGGATCGGCAAACCACCGGTGGGCATATTATCCGGTATTGACCTAGCGTCACTGGACGATACGGCGCTGCTGAATCGTCTTCAAGACACAGATGTCTTTTGTCGGATTGCGCCTGAGCAGAAGCTACGCCTTGTGCAAGCCTTTCGTAGCCGTGGCGATATTGTTGCGATGACCGGCGACGGCGTCAATGACGCGCCCGCGCTGAAGGCGGCTAGCATTGGCGTCGCAATGGGCGCGCGAGGCACCGACGTCGCGCGGGAAGCCGCTGCCTTGGTTCTGCTCAAGGACGACTTCTCTTCGCTATTATCAGCTGTCAAGCACGGCCGCCGCCTGTTTGCCAATCTGCGCAAGGCAATCGTATTTATCGTCGCAGTGCACGTCCCCATCGTTGGCTTATCGATACTGCCGGTGCTGTTTGGCTGGCCCATGCTGTTGATGCCGGTGCACATCCTCTTTTTGCAACTAGTGATAGACCCAGCCTGCTCAGTCGTGTTCGAGGCGGAACCATTAGAAGCGGACGCCATGAAGCGCAAACCACGCAAACCTGATATGCATTTGTTTGACCGCGAGATATTGATACGCGGTCTACTGCAGGGCGGTGGCTTATTGGCCATGTTGGTCTGTTTTTATCTGCAGGTCAAATGGTCCGGTAAATCCGACGACATCGCACGCACTACGACATTCTTCACACTCGTGATGTCAAACCTGGGGCTCATATATACAAATCGCAGCTGGTCGCTGCCGTCCTGGATACGGAAGGAAACTCTGAATAGTCCGTTTTCCTGGATCAGCCTATGCACTGTACTTCTGTTGTTTTTGGTGCTGAGTCTGGGCGTGATACGAGATCTGTTCGCATTTTCGCTTCCTGGTCCTGTGCTGCTGTTCAAATGTTTGCTTGTTGCTGCGTTGAGCATCGCATGGTTCGAGTTGGTTAAGTTCGGGCAATCGAAATGGAGGCCAGCGGCCAATACGGCGGTGACAGCCTGAGCGACATAGATATTTGTAAGTAATAAAGTCAACCAAGGAAACGACATGGAGAAACACACTAACTATGGCCCAGTATCCGATCACGGCTGGAAATATCGACAACCAGCGATTTGGTTACATTGGATTTCTGCATTTCTGATCATCGGACTGCTATGCGTAGGCTGGTACATGATGTCAATCGAAGATGATCCCGGTAGCGGCTGGTATTTTGATCAACACAAATCCTTTGGTCTGTTGCTCCTGATACTGGTTCTATTTCGCCTCATTTGGCGACTCTCACACAAGCCTGAGCCGCTACCGGACACAGTTCCAGTGTGGCAGAGGAAAGTGGCGAGCTTTACGCAGTGGTTGCTTTATGGCTGCATGCTGGCAATGCCCGCTATCGGATTGATAGGGGCGTCTTATACCAAGCGAGGTGTCGCCCTCTTTGGAATAAAACTCCCCTCATGGACGGCTCCCAGTCATGATATTGCGGAACAGTTTTTTGCCGTGCATTCAATCTTGGCCTTTATCCTAATAGGCCTGATCGTCCTGCATGTGCTTGCTGGGTTCAAGCACATGCTCATGGACAAGGATCGAGTTTTTTATCGCATCTGGTTCTGAACTCGGTGAAACCACGACCTTGGCCCAAGCGCAGGTCGATCTTCTTCGAAAGTCATCATCGAACATAGGGTTCTGATAGCACGATAAAAGTCTGCGAATGACTGTGGCGTCAGGCATGATTCCAACACAAGCTGAATAGCTGGCTGAAGTTGCGCTCAGCCAGCACACTGTAGTATGGCGAGTTGAGCAATTTTGGATGCAATGATGAAAACTATACGCCAACAACTACTGCTAGGACTCTTAGGGACGGCTCTGATATGTATTCTAGCGTCAGCATATTTTCTTTATCAATCGCTACTTCATGAAGTCAATGAACTAGCTGATCTCCAACTACGCCAACTGGCGCTGGCGCTGCCCGATGAATTTTTGCCAGGCACCGGATCACGCGCTCCTGAGGATCCTGAAGAAGAGTACACACTACAGGCGTGGGATCAAGCCGGACAACCATTACGGCTTTCAGTTAGCCAGCAGCTAATGCCTCGCTACGTGCTCGATGGGTTTTTGACAGTAAGCCTGCGCGGCCAGGAATGGCGTATCTATGGGAAAACCCGGAATGCTCGTTACGTGCAAGTAGCACAAGCGGTCGCTGTGCGAGACCTGCTAGCCGTGCGCATGGCGCTGCGTGCCGGCGCACCGCTTCTAGTTCTGGCGTTCGTTCTGGCTGTAATGATCCTAGTCGTAGTAGAACACGCCCTGAAGCCCTTAGAGCGGCTCGCTCAGACCATGGCAGGTAAGTCTGCAGATGCACTTGTCCCTGTTGTGGAAGAGGATATGCCACCTGATCTGCGTCCAGTTGTAAAAGCAATTAATGGTCTGATGTATCGGTTTGACAATGCGCTGATTGCGCAACGCGCCTTTATTGCCGATGCCGCACACGAACTGCGCTCGCCGCTTACGGCAATGACGCTGCAGTTGCAGTTGGTCGAACGTGCGATTGGTGATCGGGCGAAGGCAATTGCGTTGTCCAAGCTGAGTGAACGATTGAACCGTACCACGCACCTAGTACGTCAACTATTGAGCCTCGCCCGCCATGAGGGCTCAGCACATCAAATTCGCATGCAAAAGGTTGATCTGGGCTCGTTGCTACAAAACGCGGTTGCTGATCACTCGGCGTTTGCCGAAAGTCGCGAAATTGACCTTGGAGTCGATTCCTCCGGGGCTGTGGTGGTGCAGGCCGATCCCGACGGCTGAGGTGTACTGTCAATAGCGGACACTCTTGTTTCAAGCCACCCGCGGCTGTTTGCTGAATTTTTCAGCGAACAACGCGGGCGGAACATTGCCAAGGCGCGAATGGCGTCGCTGGCGGTTGTAAAAGCTTTCGATATATTCCTGTATTGCGGCTTTCGCGTCGGCCCGGGTCGCGTAACGTTGATGGTGCACCAGCTCGTTTTTCAGGCTGCCCCAGAAGCTTTCCATGGGCGCGTTGTCATAGCAGTTTCCTCGGCGCGACATGGACGGCTTCATGCCGAACTGCGTCACCAGTTTCTGATAGTCGTGGGCGCAATACTGACTGCCACGGTCGGAGTGGTGAATCAAGCCCGGCGCGGGGCGTTTGTTGCGCACGGCCTTCCACAGTGCTGTTGCCGTCAGCGTTTGCGTCATGCGCTCGTCCATCGCGTAGCCCACCAGCTCGCAGGTGAACACGTCCTTGATACCGGCCAGGTAAAGCCAGCCCTCGCCGGTCGCCACATAGGTGATGTCGGTCACCCAGGCTTCGTTCGGCCGGGTCGGCGCGAAAGTCTGATTGAGCAGGTTGTCGGCCACCGGCAGGTCATGATTCGAGTTCGTGGTGGCCTTGAACTTGCGCTTTTGCTTGCAGCGCAGGGCGAGCTCGCGACGCAGACGGACGATACGATCACGGCCGGCCGGAAAGCCTTGCGCCGTCAGTTCCGGCTGCATGCGCAACGGGCCATAAGTCTGCCGGCTCTGCGCGTGCACGGCCTCGATGGCGACCTTCAGGCGTGCGTCGTCCTGCGCCCGCTGCGACGGTTTGCCGTTCGACCAAGCGTAGAAACCGCTGCGCGAGACGCCAAAGACGCGGCACATGATGGTGACAGGAAATTCGAGTCGCAAGGTCTTCATGACCGCGTACTTGGCAGCGACTCCCGCGCAAAGTACGCTGCCGCTTTTTTTACGATATCGCGCTCCATGCGTGCCTCGGCAAGCTCTTTGCGCAGCTTGGTTACCTCAGCCTCAAGCTCCGGCACGGAGCGGCTACCAGGGGCTACTTTGGGCGACGTGCCGCGCCTTGCCGCACTGACCCAGTTCGCTAGCGTGCCCTTGGGAATGGTGAGACGCAACGCGGCGTCTTCCAGCGTCAGGCCTTGTGTCAGGACCAGTTTTACCGCTTCTTCCCGAAGCTCCGGTGTGTATGTTGTTGAGCGTGTCATAAGTTCTCCAGTTGGTGAAGTTTACCAAACTAGAGTGTCCGAAAAAGTCAGGGTACCTCAGGCTTGCAGGTACTGCTAAACAACCTTGTTGATAATGCGTTACGTTATACCCACAAGGGCGGAAGAGTCGATCTTCAATCTACCTACGAGCAGGGGCATCCAGTCTTACGGGTAAGTGACAACGGGCCTGGTGTGGAAGAGCAGTATCGAGGGCGACTGTTTGATCGTTTTTTCCGTCCGGACGGCCAACAAGCTTGGGGGAGTGGTCTCGGGTTATCTATTGTTCGTAGTATCGCTGATAGACACAACGCCGAAATTAAACTTGGTGCGACAGAGGTGGGTTGCGGTCTCACTGTCACAGTTTTGTTCCCGAATGCGACGTTGGAAGGTGAGCTAAACAGAGGAAATGTTGAGTAGTAGCCAAATTGCTTCGCAAAGAAGACGTATGGCCCGTATTTTAGTTGGATCGAATTCTCTTTTTAAATCAATAGCTTAACTTAACTTTGGCGTAAAAAACACGAATCCCGGCCGTGCCTCTTCCTGGCCGAGAATCGGCTGGAATGCTGGTCGGGTCCGTTTCAAATGCAGGTCACTACACCTAGCCGGGGCGCTCGGCTTCTACGGCTCGCACCTGTTGTATGGAAAACAGATAGACGACCAAGCGGCCTTTGGCCGTGCCGTAGGCACGGTGTGGGACAGTTTGGACGCCAAGACAAAAGAGCGGATTCAGGCCGCAAGGAATCGCCAATGAAACCCGCACTTGCCCTAACCCTGCTGCTGCTGGCCGCCTCGGCCTTCATGCTGGCCGCAACCTGTTCACCACGATCAAGGGCAAGACGCCCGCAACGTGGGTAACGTGGTTCTGGCTCGGCGTGTGGGCTGTGGCCGTCGTGGTGGTTTCGGTGGTCTGCCAAACCCGGATTTGGGCGCACATGGTGGCCCGCGCCAATTACATGCCCCACGGTCAAGAAACGGTCATCAGGGGCACGGAAGTGGTCGGCGGCTCTAACCTGCAAGCCCGCATGTATGGCGACAAGGCAGCACCCGCCGACGTGGATATTGAGATTGGCGGGGTGGTCGTTCCGCGCATGTTGGAAGCGCAGCACATGCTTTTCAGCGGCACCACGGGCGCGGGCAAGACGCAGGCGATTAACCGGGTTTTGCGGGCTGTACGGGCGCGCAATGAGCGGGCCTTGATCGCTGACCCGGCCGGGGGGGTCTTCTCTCGCTTCGGTCGTCCTGGTGATGTGCTGTTTAACCCGTTTGATAGGCGCTCGGTCGATTGGTCGCCCTTCGCTGAAATTCGGGCTGACTACGATTGCCAGCGCATTGCAAAAGCCGCTGTTCCTGACGGTACGTGGGAAGGCGCAGAGTGGCACCACTACGCACAAACGCTGCTCGGTGAAACGCTCTTGACCCTGCACCTGCGCGGGGAACGGTCGGTAAAGCGGCTGCTGCACTATGTCAGTTCGGCCGACATAAAGGAGCTGGGCGAACTGCTGGCCGGCACGCCTGCCGCCATCCTGTGTGCCAAGGGCAACGACAAGATGCTGAACAACACGCGGGGCATCATTGCCACTTATCTTGGTGTGTGGCGCTACCTGCCAGACGCCGGCACCTTCTCCGTGCGTGAATGGATGCAGGATGAAACGCGCACGGGCTGTCTGCCGTTGCAAAAAAACGTCACATTGCTGTCAAACAGCGTGCAAAACTTTCCAGATTCGGGGTGGAAACAGCGTCCAATAGTTTCCACCCCAGTATGTAACCATCCGGTATTTCGCCGGAGGTATCTGGAGTGTTTCACATGGACATCATTTACGAAATCCGCCGGCGCCATCTGGTCCAGAAGCAGACGATTTCCGCCATCGCCAGGGAGATGGGAATCTCGCGGCCAACGGTACGCCGGCATCTGAAGACGGTAGAGGAACCTCGCTATGCACGGGTGCAACCGGTCTCGCCCAAGCTGGGGCAATTCGAGGCACAGCTGACGCAGTGGCTGGAACTGGAGGCAAAGTTGCCGAGGCCGCGCCGCCGTTCTGCCCATCGTCTCTACGAGGGCTTGCAGGAGCTGGGCTACGGCGGTGCTTACGATAGCGTTCAACGGTTTGTAAAACGCTGGAAGGCCAGCCACCATGGCCCCAAACTGACGGAAGCATTTATCCCGCTGGAGTTCGCGCGTGGTGATGCCTGCCAATTCGACTGGAGCCACGAGCAGGTCGAGTTGGCTGGCGTGCTGCAAACGATCAAGGTGGCCCATTTCCGGTTGACCTACAGCCGCCAGATGTTCGTCGTCGCGTACCCGCGCGAAACCCAGGAGATGGTGCTGGAGGCGCACAACCGGGCTTTCGCCTTCTTTGGCGGTGTGCCGGCCCGACTCATCTACGACAACCTCAAGACCGTCGTCGACGCCATCTTCAGCGGCAAGGAGCGCAAATTTAATCGCCGCTTCCTGTGCCTGGCCAATCACTACCTGTTTGAGCCGGTCGCCTGCACGCCGGCCTCGGGCTGGGAGAAAGGTCAGGTCGAGAATCAGGTCGGCAATGTGCGCGAGTGGCTGTTCACGCCGCTGGCCCGCTTCGCATCCTTCGCCGAACTCAATGACTGGCTGGCACAGCGCTGCCGGGAGTTGGCGCAACGTCTGCACCCAACGCAAAGCGAGCGCACCATTGCCGCCTGCTTTGCCGACGAACAGCCGCTGCTGCGGCCAGTCACGGCCACGTTCGATGGCTACGTCGAGGATATGATGCGCGTCTCGTCGACCTGCCTGGTGCGGGTCGACCGCAACCGCTACAGCGTTCCCGCCAGCGCCGCCGGCCAGGCCGTATCGGTGCGCAGAACGGCCGATCACGTCCACGTCGTCGCCGACGGCGAGCTGATCGCCGCGCACCCCCGTCGCTATGGCCGCGACCAGTTGATCTGTGATCCCTGGCACTACCTGCCGGTGCTTGAAAAGAAACCGGGCGCGCTGCGCAATGGCGCCCCCTTCATCGCATGGGAGTTGCCCAAGCCGATACAACTGGTGCGCGACCGGATTCTCAAGCAGCCCAAGGGCGACCGCGCTTTCGTCGAATTGCTGATGCTCGCTGGCGAGGCTGGCCTTGATGCCCTGACGGTGGCCTGCGAACTGGCATTGGAGTGCGGCATCGTCAGCGCCCCCGTCGTGATGAACGAATTGCGCCGGCTCATCGCGCCCCATCTGCCGGCAGCGGCCATCGCCGTGCCCGATGGTATCGCACTGACGATGGAGCCACTGGCCAATTGCCAGCGGTATGACTACCTGCTGGGATCGACCAATGTCCATTGACCTATTGAATCAACTGAAGGCCCTGCATCTCTATGGCATGGCCACCGCCTGGAATGAACTGCAGGCCGAAAAGCCCAAACAAGCCCACCGGCCGGAACTCTGGCTCGAACGCATGCTCGCCGCCGAGCAAACCGACCGGCAACTCAAGAGCCTGCGCTACCAGCTCAAATCGGCCCGCTTCCCCATCCACCGCGACTTGCTCGGCATCGACTGGAACGAGACGCCGCTCGCGCAAGCGCTGCTGGAACAACTGGCTACGGCGGCATTTATGGAAACGGCGCACAACCTGATTCTGGTCGGCGGCACCGGCACGGGGAAAACGCACTTGGCCACGGCAATCGGTGTGGCCGCCATCCATCAATCCAAGCGCGTGCGCTTCTTCAATGCCGTCGATCTGGTGAATCTGCTAGAGCGAGAGAAGGCGCTCGGCAAGGTCGGCAACCTGGCCAAGCAGCTGTGCTTGGTGGACGCCGTCATTCTCGATGAATTGGGCTATTTGCCGTTTCCGCCATCGAGTGGCGCCCTGTTGTTTCACTTGGTCAGCCAGTTGTACGAGAAGACGTCCCTGATCATCACCACCAATCTGTCGTTTGGCGAGTGGGTACAGGTCTTTGGCGACGCCAAGATGACAACGGCCTTGCTCGACCGCGTCACGCATCATTGCGACATCCTGGAGACCGGCAACGACTCCTACCGATTCAAACAGCGTAAAGGCCGCGCTCAGCGGCCCTCAAAAGTGGAAAATATTGGACGCTGAAAGGTGGAAAGTTTTCGACGCTGATTGACATCCAATAACATTCAACTCGCCTTTCGAAGCTACGAAGCCAGCAAATGGCATTATCATTTCTGATGGAATAGGCGGGAATATGTTCTCAAGCGCCATTAGCAAGAAGACGCCGATATATCCTGTGCTCGAGAGGAACTCAACGATAAAGTCAACCATGTTGTCCTTTTGTTAGATTTGCTTGATTCACTGCGGGTTGACGTTCCGGCCATCTATCCAGTGCCAATACAATAATCGTCAATGTCACAAGGGATATCCACATTGACCACAATGTGTGGGTCATGAAGTGAGCTCCACGCAGCTGCTGCATCCAGCCGACAACTAACCCAAGCGTCATAAAGATGACCAGACTACTAACTGCCGATTTGACGCGATAGGGCACGAAGAAAATAGAGAGCGAGATTAACCATAGTGCGCTCGAGGCATGACCCGCCGGCATGCACTGACCAGCTGATACTTCAGCGGGTAGGCTCTCAAAAAGCCGTACATACGGTTCTGTTCCTCCATAACGCTGGAGGTCCCACGGGCAATGCGAGTCACTTTGCAGCTTAATGAGGCTGATTGCCGCAGGGATGGAAATGGCGGACAATGCAACGACTCGAAATTGAAACCTGCGAATCCATGACCACTTTCGCGGCGAGATGAAGTCCCAAATCACCAGTAGCAAAAATCCAACCGCGGCTACGGTAAGTACTCGCTTCAAAATGACGTGGTTGAATTCTTCTGTAAGCCAAGCGTGACGCAGAGGAAAGGTATTAGTCGTGAAGTTAAATGCACTGTCAGCAAGTTGCAGGTCCCAGTCGGTCACCAATGCGATTAGACTCAGCAAAAACGGGGTAATTAACAACGTTAAAGCGATGCCAGTACACGTTTGACGCCATTGTTCCTGGGCAGCTAGGGATAAGCCTGCCTTCGAGGACAACTTAGACGACCATCTGTGCTTACTGCTCATGTTTGCACGCATTGAAAATATCCAACTTCGGGTTGTACACAGCAGTATTTATGGCTAGCATCCCCAACGCCGAATGAAATACGTTGTCATGCGAAAATTCTTGGTCTCTACGTGCAGCAAGGCAGCGTGTATCGATACGGAATCTGGTTTGGAAACTGTCAGAGAGCCACAACATGAGAGGAACATGTCGTTGTTCGTCCGGCGATATAACGTACGGCGCACCATGCAGATACATATTTTTTTCGCCAAGTGACTCTCCGTGGTCCGAAAAATACATGAGCGCCGTGTCTACACCATCCTCGGTATTACTTTTCTCGAGAATGGAAATCGCCTTACTAATGATGAAGTCGGTGTAGAGGATGGTGTTGTCATATGCCGCTACAATTGATTCGGTAGAGCATTTGGCGAGCTCGCTGGTTTCGCACACGGGCGCGAATTTCGCAAATTCTTTCGGATACCGCTTCGAGTAAGCCGGCCCATGGCTACCCTTCTGATGGAGCACAATGACCAAGTCTTTAGTGGCGCTCCGTATAAGTTCCGGCAAATCTCTCAATAGCTTTTCGTCATAGCACTCCTCAGTGTTACAGAGAGGGTCTCCTAGAGAAGGCTTGGAAAGGTCCTCGAACTGAATACGGTCACATACGCCCTTGCATCCGGAGTTGTTGTCGCGCCACCGAACATCGAAGCCGGCATGTTTGAACACATCAAGTAAGCCTTCCTGGCCTTGGGCTTTCGCACTAGAGTACTGATGACGTCCCAATGCGGAAAAGACACAAGGGACCGATACGGCGGTTGCAGTTCCGCAGGACTGCACTTGGGTAAAGTTGAGCAACCCTTGCTGATTTGCGAGCAGTGGATTGGTTTGGCGAGAATATCCGTTGAGTGAGAAATTCATCGAACGGGCGGTTTCGCCAACGATGATGACGGTTACTGTTCTCCGGGAGCTCTTAGCCCATAGAACTCCTTTACTAGCATCGGTTCCTAATGGGGAGACAACAACTGGAGACGCCCACTTGCGTTTGAAATATCCATTAACCGCTTGTATATAATTTGTTGGCGTAAGGAGAAATCGCAGTTCGCGATGCTCGCGCAACGGCGAGGCCAGTCCTTTGTATAGCAGGAAGAGGAGTACTCCCGCTAGAACGAGGGAAGCGAGGACGCTACCGAGAATTTGGGCTAGATGACCTTTAATAGGCGGATACTGGACCTTGCTGTAACCCAAAACAACTGAGGGTAGAATCCCAAGTAAGGTAACCGTGAATGTCATTTTCCATGTAAGGAGCTCCATCCCTTCACGCGCATCTGTTTCTGCGACGTTTTGGACCATTGACCAGTCAATGGCAGTGCCATACTGGTTCATGAAGTAACTCGCAGCCGAGGTGGCAACGAACAGGAATATTAGGACGGTCTTGAATACGTACTTGAAGTTGACGAGAGCTAGGCAGGCCGTAAAGACAAATGCGATAAGAAAAAACATTCCTATCTGCAGCGGGAGCTGCGACCACCCCAGGCCTCCGGTGGCACGAACGAACGAATTCCAAAACGCGGAATTGTAGGCGATTAGGAGGAAAGACGCCGCTAAGGGCGGTAATATGACGCTCGGGAGGTTACGGCTTAAACTTAACTTCACTTTTTAGTCCGAAAGTAGTCCTGTGCAGGAGCTCTGCACTGCTGCTACAGGATGTGCAGCAAGCTAAGACTACGTTTCGGTCAGTGAAGACTGTGTTACTGAGATGTTAGGATTTTGTGAGGGCCGTGCTCTGGGCAGTTGAGCAGTCGATTTCGATGACCGAGCCCTGGTCTGACTTTGATACAACGCGGAGTGTCGACCCTATGTATTCGCAAATGCGTTTGACTAGTGCAAGCCCTAATCCTGTACCTTCAGAGCCCACATAGCTTCCAGTTTGTTCGTCTAGCAGCATTGCCATAACGGCATCTGGCAGACCAGCGCCTGTGTCGTGGACTTGAATTTTATATCCGGTGATTTCGACAGCTACGGTGCCGCGGTCGGTGTACAAGCATGCGTTTCGGATGAGGTTGCCCAAGGCCGACTCGAGGAGCTTAGCCGGGACTTTGAGTCTAAAGTCACCTCCGGCGAATGTCAGTTTGACCGGTTTGTCACGCACCAAAAATTGGTACTGTTCAACTTGAGCTTGGGCTAGAGCACCGACAGAAATCTCAGATGATTCGATGAGATTCGGCGCGCGCGCAAGCATCAGCAAAACGTTGACGCTCTGCGACGCGTCTTCAATTGCTCTATTGATTCTTTCGACTGGCGCCTGCATTGCCGGGTGTTTTATCGTTTCTAAAGAAAGAATTTCTACAGCGCCGCGAATAATCGTAAGCGGTGTTCGGAGTTCATGGCTGACATCGCCAGTAAAGAATCGCTCGCGGTCGAGGTAGTGCTTCATCTCCTTGGCATAAGCATCGAAAGCTCTCGCGAGCGCGCCGAGCTCGTTATTTTCTTGTAAAAGGGGAAGATGAGGTTGCTTTTCGGCAACTGCCAGAGACAGGCTAGTAATTGGCGAAACAAATCGGCGTGCCATATAGCGGCCTAATAGCAACGAAAATCCAAGGAAGCCGATGAAGGAGGTCAGGATTAATGAGTAGACGGCTTTCTCGACATTTTCGTAGTCTGATGCATGGTCGATTACGACGAATGGTCCCGCCGACGTGTGCCCCCCAAATACGTGCAGCTCAATGCCGTCGACAATAGCTTCTTGAACGCCCTCTGGAAGAGCTCGCAGTGAAGTGGGGATGCCTTCGCCATGATGGAAGCTTAATCCCGACGGCATTTCGACTGGCAAGCCACCAACATACCTAGGGGCAGCCCATGCGGCGACTTCTTTCAAACGGTCGTCAACAAGCCTGACTTCAATGCCTTCGATGACAAATGCTCCAATAGTAATGAAAAGCAAACAACAGGCTGCAGTAAAGAGAAGGTACGCGCCGATAATTTGCCGGCCAATAGACTTAAAGGGTTTCATTATTTACTATTAGTTTAAAGCCGATACCAGATACCGTCTGCAACATCGGTGCTGTTTCCGATTTATCGAGAGTCTGCCGCAATGCGTGAATATGGGTGCGTAACGCGTCACTCTGCGGCCGGTTGTCGCCCCAGATTGCGTACTCAAGCTCCTCTCGAGATACAACTGCTGGCGAAGCGCGCATCAAACACCCTAGTATGATGAATCCTGTCTTTGTCAGGTTAAGTGGTCTACCTGCCCTGGTGGCATGAAAACTCTTACAATCAAAACGAAGGTCTCCGACTACCAAGGTCGACGTTTCGCTAAGCCCCTTGGCGCGCCGCACAAGGGCTTGAAGGCGTACCTCTAGTTCTACGAGGGAGAACGGCTTCACCAAATAATCATCGGCGCCGCTTGTGAAACCGTTGACCTTGTCTTCAAGCGTATCACGTGCTGTCAACATCAGCACAGGCGTCGCGTTGTTCATTTCGGTTCGCAGTCGACGACATAGGTCGACGCCGTTTAGCCCAGGCAGCATGACGTCCAGAACGATGGCGTCGTACGTACCCTCTGCTGCGAATGACAGGCCAGCAAAGCCATTAGTTGCGCAGTCGAGCGTGTGGCCTCGAGGCTCGAGGAACCCGAACAGGTTTGCAAGAATGTCCGGGTTGTCTTCAATGATGAGGATTCTCATGCTTTCCTTGGATTTTCTAAAGTCTACAGCAACGTTCTAAGGTCACATGTAAATGCGCGAGTCGAACGGCTCAGCTGTTTGATATTCGACGAAGGCACAGCAAATGCACGTCATTCTACTGTTTGAGCTATTCCCTAGAGGGAAACCGGGTGCCGCAGCTCAGTGCAGCAGCCCCGGCTGTGGTGCGATTACTGTGCAGTCACCTCAGTAGTCAGTGTCGTTTTGTCAGCAAAAGTGACTTGCACTTGGGCGCGATTTCCCTTTGCGAGTTTCTTCAATCCATCTGACGTCATTGTATTGTTTGAGGCAGGGACAAGCGGATATGACGCTTTGCTCTTCGTACCCAACAACGTTAGGGTGCCTGAGGCGCCCGCTGTCGACACGGGTTCGGTCCCTTTAGTGAAGTGGACCTTCGTATTTTTCCCGCTGCCAGAGACTCCAGCCTTCACTTCAGCGTGCTGGACCTTTGGAGTAGGTTCGTCGTGCTCAGGATGAGCCATCGACAATCCATGCACAGCTGCGGACGAAGCAATTGCCAACGAAATGACTAACTTGTTAAATTTCTTCACAATTTACCTTTGAAATTTGGATGCCAGTTAGCGGGCCTGGCGTCCGGTGCCCGGTTGCTGCTATTTCTTGTAGATGTCAGAGTAAAACCCGCTTGCGCGAAGTACCACTGTCACAGGCGCTGCACTCTTGTTTTTCCAGTACCAACCATGCACTCCAGTGAACGGTGCGATGAGCGTGCCACGTGACTCACTAACCGCTTTCTCAAGGATGAAGCTTTCGAATTCGTTTTCCTTGGCGTTGACGGGCTCCCCGTGGAAGTCGTGATTCACCTTCTCCGAATTCTTCGTTTTCCACGTGTAGATTAGGGTGCTTCCCTTCGCCAAGTGCGTCTTCACCTCGACACCTTTGCCTGGAGCAAGCGTAACCTCCATGTCGTCGGCGCGATACGGTAGGGAAGGGCTAGACGAAATCGTCAGCGCGCGCTCCTCTCCAGGAGCGGAAACTGTTGAGCCTGGCACTGCCGCAATCGTTGCTGCTGAAACGCCCTGGCTTGTAGTCTGGACAACCGGCGCCTCTGGAGCTGCATGCAATTTCGTGAGGCCCATGGCCTTACCCAAGCCTGTTACGTCAATGCCGTACTCGGCCGGCAGCACGGCAACTGTGAGAAGAACTGCAGCGACTACGGCGGCGATGAGCGTTGCCCGCAGTAGTTCTCGTTTTGGCACCACGTGGGTGTCGGTCAAAGCTGAATGCATCATGAGAAATGTCCTTACGTACGAAGAAAACCTGTGAATTGAAATCCTGCCAGCATGAAGCCAGCGGTCATGAGGACGAAATTGCTCAGTGACGCGTGGCGAGCGAAGCTGACGGTTGAGCGCCAGTAGCGCATACCAATCAAAATTAGACTCAGCGCTAGCAGCTGCCCTATCTCGACGCCGATATTGAATGCAACCATATTCGGAATCAGTCCATCGGGTGACAGTGCGAAGTCCTGTAGCTTGGTTGCGAGGCCGAGGCCATGGAAAAATCCGAAAATTAGGACCGCCGCTTTTTTGTTAGGTTGAACTCCAAAAACCGTCTGGAACCCTCCGAGGTTGTCAAATGCTCGATATACGATTGAGAGTCCGATTATCGCGTCGACGAAGTAAGCATTGATATGCCATCCGTTCAAGACGCCCATCAGCAATGTGGTGCTGTGCCCAACGGCGAACAAGGTCACATACAAGCCGATATCCTTCATCCTGTACAGGAAGAAAATAACCCCACAAAGGAACAAAAGATGGTCGTACCCGGTCACCATGTGCTTAGCGCCCAAGTACATGAACGGCAGGAATTGGACACCGGTGCTCCCTTGCAGGAAGCTCTTATCCGACTCCGATACCCCGTGAGCGAAAGCGCTCGCACTCAGCAGCATCATCAAGGTGCCTACTACCCACCACCGACTGTTGCCATATAAATGTCTGCGAATGAATGTCAT